>JAFCEJ010000003.1 GCA_017609175.1 Candidatus Pacearchaeota archaeon | reverse complement strand
TTAGAACAATATTTGAATGGAGAGATACCTTATTTGCCAGGAGATTGGGACAACTTGCAGACAAGAGAAGAAAGAATTGATTGGGTAAATAAGATGTTTGCAATTGACAGGACAAGCGAATTGCAATATGTTCCGGGAAAAAGAGAATGCACTTTCTTTGAGATACAAACAGTGCTTAATTTCTTTGGATATAAAAAACCAACCCCGGATTCACCAGATATTCCTGAAAAATTTGACACAACAAACTTAGGAAGATTTAATCTACCAGTCTATTCTGCAGCAGTTTATAATCTGGACACTAAATTTGGACATGCTATAAATACCATTCTTATAGGTGATGACCCAACAAAATTTGAAGATTGGTATTTTATTGAACCTCAAAATGATAAACCAGTTCATCAAGGAGATATAAGTATGCCAGAAACATGTCATGTTTACATAACAGGAATATATAAATTCCGTAAAAATATCCCCGACATGTTTTCTTCTTACTTCTTAATGAGATTTGATTTAGAAAAAGGAAAAGAACCAGAATTATTTTATACAAGTGAAGACCTTCTCTTAGAAAGACCAAAACCAGTTTATGTTACAGAAAACAAACCTTCTGTTTTTTCTCTGAGCCAGAATTATCCAAATCCGTTCAATGCTTCAACAACAATTGAATATTCTCTTAAACAACCAGAAAAAATTGTGTTAGATATTTTTAATATTCATGGACAAAGATTAGAAACATTAGTCAATGATTATCAGCAACCAGGAAAACATTCAGTCAGATGGAATGCAGACAATTATTCTTCTGGAACTTATTTATATCAATTAAGAGCAGGTGATAAAAAAGAAAGTAAAAAGATGATTTTGGTGAAGTAAATAAATACGAAAATTCCTTAAAGAAATCCCTTACAGGTATAAAATGATTACCTTAAACAAACACGTAAAATGGAGAAAAGATAATAAAAAAATCCTTATTTGCGATTGTAAAAGATTAATAGATCTAAAATTAAATCTTGAAGAGATTAATTTCATGAATAGGCTTCAAAAAGGAATTTGTGAAAGAGATTTATCTAAAGAGGAGATGCTTTTAATTAATGACTTCAAAAAATTAAAACTATTATCAAAATTATCTTTAAGAAGGTTAAAAAAAGATGAATTGATAAAATCATTTAAGATACTTGATACAGAGATTAATAAAAGACCAAGAGACAATAAGTTTCTAATAGAAAAATATAGTAAATTTCCACAATTTTTTATAGGATTGTTTTTAGACAAGGAAATTATAGGAGTAATATTTGGATTTCCAAGAGAAGATTATTTATTAATTAGTGAGATTGCAGTTGATTCTAAATTTAAAAACAGGGGTTTTGGTAAAAAATTAGTAAATATGTTTGAAGCAGTTGCAAAAGGAAAATATAACCAGATAAATGTCGGTGCTAGAGACGATGCTATTAATTTTTATTTATCTTTAAATTATAACCCCATCTTACTTATCCAATATAAGAAGAACGATTATCCTATAAGTGATTTTAAAAGGTTTAATATTTTAAATAAGAAAGAAGATAAAAATAACTATATAATTTTAGAAATAAAAGCAAAAGAAGTAAGTAAAAACTTTTTAAAAAGATTAAGAAAAAAATATCCTCGCGCCCATATACAATATATTTTTACAAAAAAGATATGCTAAAATTGCCATAGCTACATTAAACAAAGATAGATATTGATAACAGATATTGTATGGGTTACCAAGTTAAATTTGTCAATGAAAAAGATTATTTAGAAAATTAATAATTTAGTTATCTCCTCTTCTTCCCTTTATTTTTTTGTATAAAGAAATAAACTGCTCCAACAACAACTATTACTGCAACAATATTCCAAAATGTGAAAAAAGGCAATGGAGTCGGACAATAAACTCTTCTAGTAATAGATTCACCATCTTGATTTTCATAAGTTATTGTAATAACATCACTAATATCACAACTTCCTGAAACTGCATAATCTATTCCTTCCTGTTTTTTTAAGGATAAATCTGCCTGACAAACAGTTTCACCACATTTCCATTTAATAATAAAAATACCATTCTTACCAGTATCCTCAAGAGAATAATCATAACCCTCTCCATCATCTATAAATGGTTCAGGATCAATATTATTTTCACATAAGGGATTACCCTTAGAAACAAAATTCTTAAAAATCTCTTCAGATTCAAAGGACTTCCCAACTACAGCCTTCCCACACTCTCCTTCCTCTCCACCACCCCTAGGAATACAACAAATGTTTGTGCCAGGACAAGTATAATAACTAACCTCAACTTCATCTGGATTACAACTCTCAGATGCCCTACATGTTCCTCCATTAGGTTCGCAAGAATCTTTTGTCTTTTTAGTAGATATTCCGCATTCTCCAGCAACCTCTCCTTTATTTACCCAATCCCCATTTTCACAAACATAATAATTTGTCCCAATACATTTATCTTCTCCATTAGTGCACTTTTGCTTACATATTCCTTCTTCACAGCCACCAGGACAACCTTCACAACCAGTACCACAATCAACATAATCATAACAATAACATTGTTTTGGAGAATCACATAAAGGAAATATTGTTCCAGATAATAAAGTATAATCAACCCATTTATCTGAATAAGTTCCAGAACACTTATCCTTTTTATCAGAAGAAGAACAAAAACCAGATGTGTGTCCTAAATTTTTACATTCTTTAGCACAACTATCTGCCTTAACCTTAGATACTTCGGGAGGTATCACTTCTTCATCAGGAGCAGTTATTTTCCAAAAATAAAAATCAATCCCATCTCTTGTCTCTTTTGTACAAGTATATCTTTTTTCACTAGTCCTAATAAATCCTCCTAAATAAAATCCTCCACAAACCATCCATTTCCCATTCAAACACATATAAGAATTTTGAGAATTAGAAAATCCCCATTTCCATTTATTCAATAAACACTTTGCATCACCATCCCCTTTTACAGAAGAAACTTCAAATTTTTTATAATTCTTTCCAATTGTTGTTCCATCAAAAATATATTCATTAGACACCAAACCGTCAGCACAATCATCAAATGCCCTATCAGTTTCCTTAGCATAAATCCTACACCCACCACTACCCGAAATGCTTTTTGTAAAAGTGCAATCACCAGTAACAGTCCTAAATTTCCCTTCCCAAATATTGCTACTACTTTTTTCTTTGCACGCATCAACCCCCCACCAACCACCACTAGGCAAATCTCCACTCACAACTAATACTTCTGCTTCATGTTGGGTAGGCTCTCCAGAACATTCAATATCTTCCCCACCATTTATCCCCTTACAAGTCCAATAAACTTTTCCGTCTTTATAATAAGTGCTTCCCACTGTTTTATCCAAATCCCCTTCATCACAAGAATATGTAGAGCTTCCACAAACAGCATCTGTTTTTATTTTTGATTTACACCTATAATAAATCAACTCACCATAAGCACCAAAATCTTCAATAAATTCACTAACCACCTTTCCCTTAGTTGAAGAATCACAAACAATAGTAGAATCACCTTCAGAAGGATTCTTACATTCATATATATCTCCATTAATATCTGCATCACTATCACACATTCCAATCAAATCACTAATTGAGATATATCCACCAGTATCTTCTTCCCAATAATAAATTGAATTAGAACCTTCAATATCAAACTCTTGCGGATGTGTTGTCTCTCCATAAACCTCTCCAACCATACCAATCAAGAACAATCCAATCAAAACTACAAACATCACGCTCTTTTTCATAGTTCAGATAATAAAAACAAGTTTATAAATATTTTCTTGATAAATTATCATTTATTAAATTCAATCTCCTTCAACAACTTCAGCTTTACCATCATCAATCAGAATTTTCGCAATTTCTTTTGGCAAGTTCGCAATCTGCCCTTTTTCAAAAGGCCCTATATTTTCTCCATCAAGCCCCATAAACTCTTCAACATCTTCTTTAAAACAAATCAATTCATTTAACATTTCTTTTTCTTTTTTCCCATTCAAAAGTTCATTCATTTTTTTATTAGAAGAATCAATACACTTCATAATTTCTTCAAAAAGGTCTTTTTCAACAGCGAGCATATTATCAAAATCCTGTTTTGAAATCCCAACCTCTGCAGCAATAAGAACAAGATTAAGTATTTTTTTCCGCCTCCAATTCATTAATTCTTTAAACAAAGTCATTGCATTCTCTAATTGTTTCTTTGTTTTAATAATCACATCAGAAAAAACATCATCTTCTTTAGAAGCAATTTCCCTCTTCTCTTTCAAATAATTAGCAACTTCTTCAATAAAATTTTTTGGCAATGGTTGCAACTGTTCAGAATACCTTTCTTTCCGCGACGCCTCGTAAATATCATTATAAGTAATCATAAGAATGAAAAATAATCAAGATTTTTAATGATTGCTGTAATAAACAACTACCTAACAAATCCAACCTTCTTTAACAATTCATTTCCCATAATTCTTCCTAAACTTCCTCTCCTCGCATTTTTCTCACAAAATTTTTTTTCATGGGGAATTGCACCAGTTCTAAAAAATAAAACAGGAACAGGGTCTGCTGAATGAGATTTTAATTTGCATGGTGTTGAATGGTCTGCAGTAACAACAACTCTAATCTCGTTAGGAGGAGCAAATTTTCTCAAAAATTTAAATAGAATTTTGTCAATTTCTTCAATCATCATTTTTTTCTCAAGAGGTTTATTATCATGCCCCGGAACATCTGTCTCTTTTATATGAATATAAGCATAATCAACTTTATCTTTATTTTTCTTAACCATTTTAACAGCAAATTTGCATGCTTTCTTCAAACCATCATAAAGATTCTCATAAACATCCATCTTCTGCAATTCTGGATATTCAAAACTACAAGTTTCCATACCACATAATTTTGAAAAACCAATTTCTAATGGCATATAAGCAGGAGAAAGCCATTTTTTGTAAATTTTTAGTTTTGGAATCTCAATTCCAGCACCACGCACAAGAATATAATTTGCAGGCATCAAACCTTTTTTTCTTCTCGCTTCATTAATAGGATGTTTATCTAAAACTTCATAAGCCTGTATCAAAAATTCATTAACAATATTTGTAGTATATTGGGAGTTCTCATCATCATCCAATGCTTTACACAATCTCATTTTATCAAGCTCTTTCACCCTACCATGCTCATAATAAGAGACATCATTACCTGAAATATTATCAGAAAATCCCCCCCTCAACACCAAAACACCCCTATGCTGAATCGTCGGTTGAAAAATAAATTTACAAGGAAGTTTTATTTTATTAATCTCCCTCGCCAAAATTTCTGCTTCTTCTGTAGTCAAAGTTCTTCCAGCCCTCCTATCAATAACATTTCCATTTTGTAATGAATCAATTGTTGCAAAATTTGTTCTTAAAGCCAAATCCCCCCTCTTTAATTTAATTCCCGCTCCTCTTGCTTCTAATTGCCCTCGAGAGCTTGAAATCAAATCATTCCCAAAAATAGAAACAAGAGCTTCGTC
The DNA here is from genome assembly GCA_017609175.1 of Candidatus Pacearchaeota archaeon. Taxonomy (GTDB): domain Archaea; phylum Nanobdellota; class Nanobdellia; order Pacearchaeales; family GW2011-AR1; genus JAFCEJ01. The sequence continues at coordinate 210,911 of JAFCEJ010000003.1, read as the reverse complement.
TGATTCTGGAATAAACCCCGGCCTAACAGGATACATATAACCCATCTCGCTTCGCGCAGCCAAAAAATCAAGATGAGGTGTATGCGCTGCTTCAAGAGGCGTTTTATCACCTAATAATTTATGAGGCAAATCACCAACTCCGTCAAGTATCACCAATATCCCTTTCATAAATATAAAAACAATTCCCTATTTATAAAAATTTATATAAAATAAAAAAAAGAATTACATAAAAAGTTCTTTTAAACCCCAAAGCATCAAAACTATCCACAACAGGGCATAAAACCAATTTTCTTTCCAGAGATTGCCCTTTTTAATTTGTGCCTCATATCTTTTGGTAAGATAATCTACATGTGATGCAAGTCCGATTATTATCAGTAAAAATACAAATGCAGATACTGCCAAAATCTGAACAATAGTTATTCCAGAACTATTCAAATAATAAAGCACAATTACTGCCAAAATAAAACTAACAATCTTAGCTATTGAAGATTTTGTATAAAAAGTTTTTGTCCAATTCATCCATGTCATCGGAGTTACTAAAAGTATTACCATCTTTATTACTGCAATCACTATTACAATAAGGGCAATAATTTCTACAGGCGTCATATTCTCACCTCCTTTAAAAAACTAAAGAAAGAGAATTTATAAATATTAACTATTTAGAAATAATATGTTCTCAAAACTTAAGGAAAAACTCAAAAACTGGACAAAAAAAGTAGCAAAAGAAGAATCTGAAGAAAAAGTAATAGAAATCAAACCAAAGAAAAAAAAGAAAAAAGAAAAATCTGAAAAAGCAGAAGAATTAATAGAAGATTCAAAAGAAGAATTAACAGAAAGTCTAGAAGATGAAGCCAAACCTCAAAGTCTTTTAAAAAAAATCGGGGCAAAGATAACAAAAATAAAAATTACAGAAAAAGAATTTGAGGTTTATGCAGAAGAATTACAGGAACTGTTATTAGAAAACAATGTTGCATTTGAAGTTTCAGAAAAAATAATTGATGAATTAAAAGAGCAAATAGTTGGAAAAGAACTCTTAAAAAAAGAGGTAGAAGATGAAATCAGAGAGGCATTCAAAAATATAATCAGGGAAATTTTAATAGAACCATTCAAAATAGCAGACAAAATAAAAGAAAAATATGAAAAAACAAAAGAACCATATGTAATTCTTTTCTGTGGAATAAACGGTTCTGGAAAAACAACAACAATTGCAAAAATCGCAGATAATTTACAAAAGCAAGGAATCTCATGCGTCTTAGCAGCAGCAGATACTTTTCGTGCAGCAGCAATTCACCAATTACAAGAACATGGAGAAAAAATCGGAGTAAAAGTTATTTCGCATGAATATGGCTCTGACCCTGCAGCAGTCGGTTTTGATGCAGTAAAATACGCAAAAAAGAATCTCATAAAATGTGTTTTGATTGACACAGCAGGACGGATGCATACTTCAAAAGACCTAATGAGAGAAATAGAAAAAATTGCAAGAGTTACAAAACCCGATTTAAAAATTTTTGTTGGAGAATCTATCACTGGAAATGACGCAATTGAACAAGCAAAAAGTTTTAATTGGGCGATTGGAATAGATGGAATCGTTTTAACAAAAGCAGATATTGATGAAAAAGGTGGAACTTCGCTCTCAGTCGGATATATTACAAAAAAACCAATCCTCTATCTCGGTACAGGACAAGTCTACGAAGATATTGAACCTTTTAATAAAGAGAAATTTATTAAAAAACTGGGGTTATAATACCAAAAAAATTTAAAAATAATTCTCTCATATCAAAAAACATGTGCGACAATGAACCGCCACCGACTCTAAAAGAATCAAATTTAGAAAGGATGATAAACAAACAATTATTTCTAAAAAAGACAACAAAACAATTAGAACCAAGAGTAATAAAATATTCAGAACCAATTTTAACTCCAAGCATGTTTAACTACAAATTTACATCCATAAGAAATCCTGGTGCATTCAAATATCAAGACAGGTTCGGTATGTTATTAACTGTAAGGCATGCAAAAGACAATATCAGCAGATTACACCTTGCATGGAGTAAAGATGGAACAAATTTTTCTCTTGACGAAAAACCATTTATAAACACAGATGAGGATTCAAAACTCGGTGTAGAAGATGCAAGAATAACCCAAGTGGAAAATACTTATTTTATAACCTACACTGCATTTAAAGAACATAAAGAAAATGTAAATACAACAAGAATAAAATTAGCCAAAACAAAAGATTTCAAAACAATCGAAAAATTAGGAGTCATTTTAGATGATTATGGAAATAACAAAAATTGTGTAATATGGTGGGACAAAAAAGCAAAAATATTTTGGGTAATTCACAGACCGTTTGATGGAGGATGTTTAAGTGCGCGAATTGCAACCACAAAGGACTTCAAAAATTTTAAAGATTATGGAATAATCTTAAAACCGCGTCAAGGAATGTGGGATGATGCAAGAGTTGGGATGAACACTCCGCTTATAGAAACAGAAAAAGGGCTTTTTGGAATTTATCACGGCGCAGATAAACAAAAAAATATATATCGATTAGGATATGTTTTATTAGATAAAAATAATCCAACAAAAGTAATAGAAAGGTCCAAAAAACCCTTATTAGAACCTAAACTATGGTGGGAAACAGTAGGAGGAAAAAAGGGAGCAGAAGTCCCAAATGTAGTCTTTGGTTGTGGACTCGTTCCAATACAAAAAAATCACTTTAGATTATTTTATAGCGGAACAGATAGATATACAGGATATGCAGACATATTAATAAATTAACCACAAACTTATTAACTATTAATCTATTCTTTTTTTCATGTTAGAAAAATTAGGAGCAGTATTAAGAAAAGCGACTGATAAAATAGCAAATGCCATCTTTCTAGATAAAAATCTCGTTGATTCAATAATAAAGGATTTGCAAAGAGCATTAATAGAAGCAGATGTAAATGTCAAACTTGTCAAAGAACTTAGTGATAAAATCAAAAAATCTGCATTAGATGAAAGAATAAAAGAAATTGAAAAAAAAGAACATATCATAAAACTTTTGCATGATGAATTAATTAAAATTTTGGGAGAATACAAAGAACTCAAATTAAAACCAGGACAAAATAGAATTATGCTTCTTGGACTTTATGGTGCAGGAAAAACAACCACTGTTGCAAAATTAGGAAATTATTTTGCAAAACGTGGAAAAAAAGTCGCTCTTTTAGGTTTAGATGTCCATAGACCTGCAGCACCAGAACAACTCAAGCAACTTGCAGAAAAAAATAAACTTGTTGCATTTATTGATACAGAAGAAAAAGATGCAATAAAAATCTGGAAAAAATATGAAAAAGAACTCAAAGAGTATGATGTTGTAATTATTGATACAGCAGGACGGCATACATTGGATAAAGAACTAGTCGCAGAAATTTCTGCTTTAAACAGACAAATAAAACCAACAGAAACAATTTTAATCATGCCCGCAGACATTGGTCAGGCAGCAAAAACACAGGCAGAAGATTTCAAAAACCTACTAAAAATTACAGGAGTAATAATCACAAGGATGGATTCTTCTGCAAAGGGTGGTGGAGCATTAACAGCATGTGCAGAAACTCAGGCACCTGTTTACTTCATAACAACCGGAGAAAAAATTAATGATATTGAACAATTTAATCCAGAATCATTTTTATCAAGGCTTCTAGGTATGGGAGACCTCCAAAGTTTAATTGAAAAAATAAAATTAGTAACAGACGAAAAGAAACAAGAAGAGATGCAAAAAAGATTAGAAGAAGGAAAATTAACTTTAAATGATGTCATTGAACAAGTAAGAGCAATGGGTTCTATGGGGGGATTTGAAAAAATCAAATCAATGATTCCAGGCCTTGGAAGTGCAAAACTTCCTGAAAATGTCCTAGAAAGCCAAGAAGAAAAAATAAAGAAGTGGGAACATATAATTAAATCAATGACACCAGAAGAAATAGACAATCCAGAATTATTAGAAGATAAAAAAACAGGAACTTCAAGAATCAGAAGAATTGCTCAGGGTGCAGGAGTCCATAACAGCGACGTTAGAGCTTTGCTTAAACAATACAAAATGCTAAATGAAATGATTAAAACAAGCTCATCAATGGATATAGAAAAAGGATTTGACCAAAAACAGCTTATGAAATTAGCGAGAAAGTTTGGGAAAAAGAAATTTAGAATATAATTATTTCTTCTTGTTATCAACATCCCATTTCCAACCAAATTCAAAAGAACTTAAAGTTGTATCAATATTCCCAGAAGAAGGATTAACAGATAACCTAACATAACCATCTTTCCATTCAATACCCCCAACAATCTTCAAACCAAGATTATTACCTGAATTAGTTTCAGCACCAGAACCATAGTAAGAATCCCATTTTGCACGTTCATTTATCTGTGAAAACGTAAGCCCGCCTCCAAAAAACCAAGATAGATTTTTTTCGCCCTCAAAAAGTTGAGAATAGTAAACACCTCCATCTAATATAAGATAATTAAGAATAGATTCTCCTTCTAAACCGATACTATTTTTTTTAAATGAACCTCTTCCAGAAGTAAGAGCCAAACCTCCTTCAAATACTAAAGAAGGCAAAAATTCTCGAATAACCGCTCCCCTAAATCCAGGCATAGAACCATATCGTTTTTGTATGTTTGTATTCGCATCCCAATAAATCCCTGTAGAAAATGAAACATATGTTTTAGGTAAAAAATCCTCGTTTTGTTTGGGTTCTTCTGCTAAACTTTGTGAAGAAATAATGCCTGAAAAAAGAAAAGGCAACATCGCTTTTTTAATAAGATTCTTCATAGGAAAAAACAACCACCCAAATTTATAAAGATAATTATCCAATAAAATATATTATGAAAAAAACAATAATCGCACAAGCCGCTGAAGCAATTATTTACAAAATAGATTCAATCAACCACCATCCTTATATAATAAAAAATAGAATAAAAAAATCGTATAGGCTTCCAGAACTTGACAATAGAATCAGAAAACGACGAACAAAGAAAGAAGCCAAATTACTTCTCAAAGCATCTAAGGTAATCAATTGCCCTATTCCAATTACAAATGAAAAAATCCAAATTAGTAATGAAACAAAATTAAAAATGCCATTCATCGAGGGTAAAAAACTTTCAGAATATCTTGACAAATTTTCAACAACAAAACAAAAACAAATTTGCAAACAAATAGGGCAGGATGTTGCAAAACTCCACAATCAAGACATAATCCATGGAGATTTAACCACCTCAAATATGATATTAGTTGAATCTTCCAAAAAAAATCCGAGAATCTTTTTCATAGACTTCGGCCTTGGTTATATTTCAAAAAAAATAGAAGATAAAGCAGTCGACATACATCTCTTAAAACAAGCTCTCGAAGCAAAACATTTCAAAAACTGGAAAGAACTTTTTGATGAATTTTTAAAAGGATATAAGAAGTATAAAGAATCCGACAAAATCCTCGAACGACTTAAAGCGGTTGAAAAGCGTGGAAGATATAAACATTAAGCTTATAAATTAACAAATTTTCGTAGTTTTACAAAGCCCTGTAGTACAGTGGTCAAGTATACTGCCCTTTGGCCGGGTAAGTTCGCAGAAATGCTCATTAATATCGGATGAGCTCGGGAGATAGGCAGTGACCCAGGTTCGAATCCTGGCAGGGCTATTTTAACTTATCCAAATCTTTAAAAACCAATTTTAATTTTTTAGAAGATGTCAAAACCAAAAAAACAAAAATTAGATGAAAAAGAATATGAAAAGAAAGTTATTGAATTAGCAAAAGCAGGCTTAACAGCAGAAAAAATAGGGGAAAAATTAAGGCAAGAAGGAATCCATCCAAAAGAATACGGTAAAAAGATATCAAAAATACTAAAAGAGAAGAATCTTTATATAAATCCTGATTTAAGGAATGTAGAAGCAAAACTTGAAAGAATAAGAAAACATTATGAAAAAAACAAACAAGATAAAAGAGCTAAAAGAGAAATAGACAGAGTTTTTGCACAATTAAGAAAACTCAAAAAGTATTTTAAAGAAATTTAACACTAATTTTGAAAGCATAATTAGTCTAGCCAAGAAGAGGTGTGAGCAGTCATTATTAAAATGGAAAAGAGGATTAAATTAATTGCAAAAGAATTTCTAGAAAAAATTAAAGACAAAGAAATACAAATTGTAAGTCATTTTGATACTGATGGAATAACTTCTGCAGCAATAATGATAAAAACCTTAAAAAGATTAGATAAAACATTTTCTGTAAAAATTGTAAAAAACTTAGATGAGCAAACAATTCAAAGATTATCAAAAGAAAAAATAACCCTCTTCTTAGATCTTGCTTCAAATTCCTTAGATTGCATTGCAAATTCTGGATTAAAAAATGTTTTTATAATAGATCATCACGAGATTATCCAAAAAATACCGGAAAATGTTTATATAATCAATCCAGAATTAACAGATAAACAAAAAATAAGTGGTTCCGGATTAACATATCTTTTCTGTAAAGAAATAATTCCTGAAACAAAGGAGCTCGCAAAATTAGCGGTTTTGGGAATGATAGGTGATTGTTTAGAAAAAAATATAGATAAAATAAATAATCAAATTTTAATCGACGGAGAAATAATAAAAAAAAGAGGTTTATTATTATATCCTTCAACAAGACCGATAAATAGGGTTTTAGAATATAGTTCAAATCCATATCTCCCCGGAATTACTGGGAATGTAAAAGGAGTCTTGAATCTTTTAAGAGAAACAGGCTTGGCTCCAAAAAATGGAAAATACAAAAGCATAATAGAATTAAATGAAAAAGAAATGTCAAAATTAGTCACAGCAATTATGTTATTAAAACCAAAAACAAAAGAAAAAGAAGAAATTATAGGAGATATTTTTTTAATAAAATTATTTAACAAATTAGAAGATGCAAGAGAAATTAGTGCGATGATAAATGCTTGTAGCAGACTTGGGGAGAGCGAAATAGCAATCCAGCTATGCCTTGAAATTCCAAAAGCAAAAAAAAGAGCAGAGGCCTTACATGCGAAATACAAACAACTTATTATTTCTGGATTAAAATTTGTATCTGAAACAGAAAAAATACAGGGAAATGGGTATGTCATAATAAATGCAAAAAATGAAATAAAAGATACAATAATAGGAACAATAGCAAGCATTCTTTCAAATTCATTTTTATATGAGAAAGGAACAACAATAATTGCGATGGCATATGATCAAAATAAAATAAAAGTATCCTCAAGAAGTGTCGGAAAAAGTGGAAGAAATGTAAGAGTTGTTTTAAATGAAGTTGTTTCAAAAATTGGTGGAGAGGTTGGCGGACATGAATTTGCAGCAGGATGTGTAATCGAAAAACATAAAGAAGAAGAATTCATAAAAGAGCTCAAAAAAAATTTAGAAATAGAATTAGTAAAGATTTAAAACTCTTTATTTCTCTTTAAAATTATGGAAACAAACTTAGAAGAAGGCGATGTTGTATTATGTACTGTAGATAGGATAGTTGGAACAGTGGTATTTGTAAAAATAGAAGGAAATGGGGAAGGAAGTATAATCACATCTGAAATCGCTCCCGGACGAATCAGAAATCTCAGAGCATATGTTGTTCCAAAAAAGAAGATTGTTTGTAAAGTATTGAAAATAGACTCTGCCGGAAATATACATCTCAGTCTAAGAAGGGTAACACAAAAAGAAAGAAAAGAGATTATGGAACAATACAAACAAGAAAAAAAATCAGAAAGCATATTAAAATCAATATTGAAAGAAAAAACAGATAAAATAATAGATGAGATAAAAAAACAATCAAGTATAACAGAATTCTTAGAGCAAACAAAAGAAAATCCAAAAAAATTAGAAAAACTCGTCGGAAAAGAAGATGCTGAAAAAATTTTAAAAATCCTTAGTCTAGAAAAGCCAAAAAAAGCTGTTATAAAAAAAGAATTTTCATTAAAAACAATACAACCAAACGGATTAACATTAATAAAAAAGATTCTTGAAGAGATAAAGAACGCAGAAATAAAATATATTTCCGCAGGAAGATATTCTATAAAAGTAGAATCCACTGACTTAAAAACAGCAGACCAAAAATTACAAGAAATTTTAAAACAGATTGAAAACAATGCAAAAAAAGAAAAAGTAGAATTTAGTTTAAAAGAAAAATGAAACTAAAATATTACAAAGAAAGGGGAAATAAAATATATACTTTAAAAAAGGAAATCAAAGGCAAACCCACAAAAAATGCTCATTACAAATTTGTAAAAATAAAAGGAATTAAAAATTAAGCGTTTGGAAGACCTGTCCTTTCGTTACTCTGCAAATCATAAAACCACCCGTGCTTTGCTCTAAATTGAGAGTAATGTCCTTTAAAAATATGTAAAAGAATTCTATTAAGGCTATCTTGTTCTTACAAAGTTACATCAAAATAACTTCTTCTGTTTTTCTTCTAACTGAGCAACACCATAAACCCCATCATAACCTGGTTTAACTTTTATTTTGCCTTCCCTATTTTTCAAAATTAACTCAATTAATTTCTCATCAATATTTTTCCTAATAAATTCTTCTTTTGGAACATCAAGCAAAATATTAAATTCGTTTCCAAAATAATTAATTAAAGAATTATAAATAACCCATGTTTTTTTAGCCTGTAAACCAGAACCAAATGCTAACGAGATAACCTCGTGCAAAGGAAGTAAAGTGTAAAAAGGCTTTCTATTAGGATAATTTGTAGGAGTTTGACTAGCAAGCTCTCCAACCCTATAATCTACTCCAACTACCAAAGGCTTTTTGCAAATAGGACAAATCCCGTTTAATTCTTTAGTTTTTTCAGGAGAACAAGAAAAATTACAAATCCTATGTCCATCAAAATGATATTTTCCATAAGCAGGGTCAACTTCAATTGTTGCAATAAAATCATTTTCTCTAATCTGCCTGATTAACTCTTTATAAGAATCTGTTTTTTTGAAAATAGTCGCTTCTCGTCCTAACCGAAAAGGCCAAAAACTATGTGAATCAGAAAAACTAACAATCGCTTTATCATTTAATTCCTTAATTTTCCAATTCATTTCAGGGTCAGAAGACATTCCTGTCTCAATTGCATGAATATGCTCCACCTCATCCTTAAAACACTCTTTCAAAGAATCAAACCCAGACATACTCCCAAACAATCCGAACCATGGTGTCCAGATATGCGCAGGAATAATTTCAATATCCTTAGAAATTTTCATCATTTCCCTAACAAACTCGTCCCCAGAAATTTTAAAAATCGGCCTGCCATCATAATCTCTACGACCTTTTGTATCAAAATAAGCATTAATTTTCTCAGCGATTTCAATAGAAGGAACAAGTAAAACCAAATGAATCCTTCTCCCTTTTTCTTGAGTATAAACCAGCGAAATTTCTCCTGAAATCACAAAAGGAAAATCTTGATAATAATAAAACCCTTTCCCTTCATCCCTTAATTTTTTAATTTCTTCAAACCAAACAGGATGAGTAAAATCGCCTGTCCCCAATAAATTAAGTCCCTTAATCTTCGCCCATTTTACCAAATTCTCAAAACTCAATGCAGAAGATGTCGCCCGAGAATATTTTGAATGTATATGCAAATCAACAATAAACCAATGACTTCTATCCATTTTAAACTTCAATTTAATAAAGAAATAAAAAGAGTTAATAAATATTTATTTCTTTTTAATTTTAATACTAACCCCAATCAAAAGAACAATTACTGCTACAATTATCCAAACCCATAGTTTATTTAATTCATTTACAATGTTTTCATTCTGTGTAATATATTATTCAATTTCACATAAACATCATAATAACCATCGTCATCCACATCTGCTTTTGCATCTTCTCCAATTCCTAATGTTACTTCAATAGGTTCAGAAGCAATTTCAATAGTAGCATTTATCTTAGTTAGCTCTTTAACACCAACATAATGATTCTCGCCACCAACTTCAAATTTAAACCTCTCTTTAACAGAAAGCCTTTTTGTAAATCCTTTTTCAAATTGCTCAGCTGTAACAATATGTGTGTTTTTCCAGATAGTAGTGGTTGCAATACTTCCTCCACTACTCGATGATGAATCTGTAGATGTAGGGATTATTGATCCTGAAATAGACGGGGCAGTTCCTGAGAAATGAGGCAATCTAATCCAAATTTTATTATCAACAGTATTAATAGCACAAGGACTTGATGAGCTCAATGCAGAAGTTCCGGTTGTTGTTGAAACACATGTTGAACCACTCATTAAAGTTTGCCATTCACTTTGTCTAGCAGAATAATGAGAATAATTTCCAGCCAAATTAGATGCATTTGTACCATTTGAAGAAGTCCAAATAGGAGCTGTCCAATTCATAACACCATTATCATTTTCACCATAAAAAGTCCGAATAGACATACTAACAGCAGCAGAATCATTCAATCCACTACCTGCTGATTCAGAATATGGCACTGAAATAAGAACATAATCATAAATCTTTGGCCCTGTAGAACCAAACTTAACTACATTGGAAAAACTATCACTAGATTCGCTTGTCCCAGCATCATTTTCAAATAACCCGTCAGGAGGTCCAGAAGCAAGCATATCCACATTTACATAATGAACAACAATATTTCCAGTCCCCATTCTAAAACTAATTGCTCCCCCACCAATTATTGCTCTCAAAGGATTAAAACTACCCAAGTCTGAAGAAGACACAATAATACAGCTTGAAGGAGGGTTAGGAACATCACAAGTAGAATTTGATTTATATATTGTAATAGAAATTTGAGAATCTGATAAAGTATCATCAATATCTCCCGGACTAAATGAAGATAAAGTAAAATTAGGATTACTCAAAAGACCAGAAGCACTAATTAAAGAAATAGATTTTGGTGCATAATTCATTGAATAAATATTCATCTCCTTTATTCCAGTATCATTTATTAAAGGAAGATAAAATGTTGCAGAACCAGAGGAAATATCCTTCATAAAAGTAAATTCTTTTGCACCATAATTACTATAATCAACTGTTATCTCGAGATGTGCTGTAAGACCGCTAATAATAGAACCATTTGAATGAACTAAATTAATTCCTTTTTGCTGTGATGAAACATTTACCTGAGCCCAACTAGAAGCATCATTTACACTAAGATTCCCATTTGCGCTCGCTCCATTAGTCCCCATTAAAGGATACATTGTAAAATTGTATTGAGATGGACCATCGCCATAAGTTAAACTAATGTTTTTATATCCCCCATAAAAACCAGACCCGTTTCTTGCAGTAGCAAATAAAATATAATTTGCAGACTCTACAGGAGCTGGAAGAGAAATATTATAATAACCCAGCCCATTTTTACTTAAATTGTAAAGGTCTGATTGACCCATCCAAGAACTCATATTCCATGGAAGATTTCCTTGATCAAAATAAATCATATCCCCAGGTTCTAACAAATACGGAATAACAGTAAATTCATCCCACCCAGTAATACCTGAACGATTAATATATCCATCAATTCTAACCATTTGTTCAGTGCAGTTAAATTTGTAATTTAAAGTATAACTAGTGTTAATATATTGAGATAAATTTGAAGAAGTAATATTGTATGAAATAGAGGAGCTAAAATTATTCCAATTAAAACTAACAGGCAATTTTTGAGAAGGATAAATCATAATTGAGTAATTTCTATCCCTAGGCAAATAAATATTAGCCTCAGATACAGGGGTCTGCCAATTACTTGCAACATCATAACCTAATAGAGTATCTTTTACCATATAATTAAAATTAATTCTGCCTCCACTAGAATTCACTGCAGTTATATTAATTGTTCCCGCAGGCCTCAAATAAAAATTAATATCAGAAAGATTAACAAAATCACGATAAGGAAAGATTGGAAGAATTTGTCCAACATAATCTAAAGCAGTACTTCCATCGGTTTTATTATTGATAAAATGTTTAATAACTGGCTTATAAAAATAACTAACGTTTTCAGTAACACTTACATTAAACCATCCAGACTCATTTGAAAAAGTAAAATTAGAACCAACTAAAGATGGTCCCGAAGCACCCATTGTCCAATAAGTAACATTAATAGTAGCATTATATAAAATCTTCCCATCAATATCATAAATTGTTCCATTAAAAGTCCACGCACTAATTAAACTTAAACAAGTAACAAATAAAAAAGTTGTCAAAATTAACAACAAAGGATATTTTTTTCTCATCATAACCTCTTTTAGTTAATTAAAAAAGTAAATTAAGGTTTATAAATGTTTTTTTTAATAGAATTAATATCTAAAAATATATTTTATTTTAAAATTTTATTTTCCAATACCAAATAAATTCTTTAACCAATTGATAAACCTCTGCCACCAAGAAGCTTTTTCAACTTCCCTTCCTTTTCCGATTTCTCCAGTAGTTGAAACAGCGCCCTCTCCTTCAACTATCTTTTCAGATAATTGCTTAACAGTAACATATTATTCAATTTCACATAAACATCATAATAACCATCGTCATCCACATCTGCTTTTGCATCTTCTCCAATTCCTAATGTTACTTCAATAGGTTCAGAAGCAATTTCAATAGTAACAGAAGTTTCAGTTAATTCTTTAATACCAACATGGTGATTTTTACCATTAACCTCAAACCTCATCCTGCTTTTAACTTTTAATTTCTTAGTAAATCCTTGTTTAAATTGTTCTTGTGAAAGAGTATGAGTTCCTGCTGTCCAAAAATTAGCAGCAGATGGAGAACTTCCTACAGCCCCTCCCCCACTAATAATCTTATATTCAATAGAAGATGTCGCAGAATTACCTGCACGATCCACAACAGTGCAGTTTGTTGTAAAAGTTCCTATAGAAGATGTAGAAGGCTTCTTAGTATAGGTTGTAGAACTTACTCCTGAAAGTGAATCGCTTCCAGTACAAGTACAGGTAATAACAGAACCAACATTAGTCGATGTAGGGGTACAACTAAAAGATACGCTGGGATTTGAATTATCAAAAGTAACTGAACGAACAATAGAACTGTTTAGGTTATTTAAAGAATCGTTAGCATAAATAGTTAAATTATATACCCCATCTGAAAGAGCAGTACTATCAAAAGTAAGACTATAATAACCGCCCGCACTGGTCGCTTTTGACCAATTGACCTGAGTGCCTGTAGAATTTGTTATATTAAAATAAACAGAACTCATTCCGATTAGACTATCATTAACACTCGTATTAATGATTATTGAAGAACCAGAATAATTACCTCCAGATACAAAAGTACTTCCTACAAAAGAAACCGCAGGGGGAGTATCATCAATCGTTAAGGCGGTCACAACAACACCTCCTAAAATAGTTGAGTCATTACCCAAAGTCATATTTAATGATATATTAGAACCATCTGCAATAGATGTTATATCCAAAGTTCCTGTAACCTGAGAACCATTCTGTGCAAAACCAGCAAAATTAACTTGTGTCCAACCAGTTGTTGTAGTATTATAATATAAAGTAGTATTTGAAGATGTTGGGTCAATAATATCTGTTTCATTAACAAAATAAACAGTTAAAGAAATATTAGATGAATGATTTGAACCTATTGTCGGAGCACCCCATGAAACTGCCGCAGCAGCCAAATTTACACTTAATAAAAGCATTCCGAAAAACATCAACACCAAAAATTTCCTATTCATCTTCGCCTCTTTTAATAACCCAATTTAAGAAAAAAGGGTTTATAAATATTTCTCTCAAAAAATCCCTTAAAACTTCTTAAAAAAATTTGCCGACGGCAAATTAATAAAATAAATTAAAAATTCGAAACAACCCCTAAACAAATATCCCATTTCAGCAAAATTTAAAAACAAATTTTTAATTTCTTATTTATGGAAAAACAAAGAACACTTGTTTTAATAAAACCAGACGGGGTTATTAGAAATCTCGTCGGAAAAATAATAATGAGATTTGAAGATGCTGGATTAAAAATCATTGGTATGAAAATGGTCTGGGTTGACGATGAATTCGCAAAAAAACATTACAGAGAAGATATTGCTAAAAAACATGGTGAAAGGGTCAGAAAAGATTTAATAAAATATATTAAAGAAGGTCCGGTAGTTGCAATGATCCTCGAGGGAGTTGATGCAATAAAAGTAACCAGAAAAATCGTCGGCTCAACATACCCAAATGAATCAGCACCAGGAACAATCAGGGGAGACTTTGCCCATATCTCGAGAGATTACGCAAACGCGAATGAAATCTCAGTAAGAAATTTAATCCATGCGTCGGCAAATCAAGAAGATGCAGAAATAGAAATCCCTTTGTGGTTTAAAGAAGAAGAACTACATTCTTATAAAACAATTCATGACATAATTTGTTTTGAAGAAAAAGATTAGTGTTTATAATTCTCTTCAACAAATTTCCAAAAATCTCTTCTTGATTTATTAGTTCTTTGATTATACTCTTCCCTTAATTTATCATACTCTTGCCAAGTCATATCTCTAGGACATTTACAAACCCTCTCAAGAACCCTCATATTTTGAGATAAATCCCCAAAATTACATTCAACACAAATTTTAATAATATCTTCATTAATATTTATTTCAAATTTCCTCAAAGGACATTGAAATGATTTAATTAGCATTTCATCATTCGCCTTCCCCATCCCTGACACCAGCATCAGTTAAAAAGAAAATTGTTTCGTTGTCAGGCAAATCAGGAGAATCAATTAATTTTGCAACTCGCGAGTCTTTTTTTCCTCGTCGCAAATAAATCCGATATGTTGAAGCATGTCCGACAATATTCCCCCCGATTGCAACTGTTGGGTCCCCAAATAACTGTGCGGGATTAGACATAACCTGATTTGTAACATAAATCGCCAAATTATGTTGTTCTGCAAGTTTCATTAAATTGTGCATATATTTATTCAATCTTTGCTGTCTGTCTGCCAACTGCCCTCTTCCTGAAAATTCTGCTCTAAAATGTGCAGTTAGAGAATCAACAATCAAAAGCTTAATTGGTTCACCATTTTTAACCATCTCTGAAATTTTTTCAATAAGTAAAACTTGGTGGTCAGAATTAAATGCACGAGCAACAAAAATATTTTTCAAAACTTTTTCAGGGTTTGCTCCAATAGATTCTGCAATCTGTTTAATTCTTTTCGGCCTGAAAGTTCCCTCAGTATCAATAAAAACACATTTACCATTCGCCCCCCCTTTTTCTATGGGCAATTGAACATTAACTGCCAAAGTCAAACCCAGCTGGGTTTTACCAGAACCATAAGCACCAAACGCTTCTGTAATGGCCCTGCTTGCAATCCCTCTCCCACCCAAAAGATTATTCAAATTTTCGCTTCCAGTAGTAATATAAACAATATCCTCTCTTTTTTTTGCATATTCTGTTCCGGTTTGAAATCCTAAATCAAGCATATTACGGGCTGCTTGAATTGCTTTTCGTGCAACACCGGCACCAACCCCTGCAACATCTGCAAGCTCTGATGGATTCATAACTGCCAAAGACATTAAATCATAAACTCCTGCTGACTCCAACTTAGAAGCAACAGCTGGCCCAATCCCTGGCAAATCAGTAAGTTTAAGTTCTTCATTCTTGAACTCCTTTTCCCCAGAAGTAGTTTCACCTTCTTTAGAATCTTTTTTTACCATTTTCTTTCTTAAGCCTTCTAAAAAGAAGTGCTATAAAAACCAAAAACAGTTTTTCTTTATAAAGATTGTTTAGATAGGAGAGATATATTAAAAAACATTACTAAATCTTGCGACAGCAAGGAACAAGTCAATCAAAACAAAAATTAAAAACAAACTAACTTCAATTCTCCCGCCAGTCCTTATTTTACCAGAAACAGTTCTACCCCAAGGATAAAATGGCTTAATACCTTCAATACTAAAAGAATCTAAAAACAAGTGCAAACCATAACCAACAAAAAAAGGCAGGGCAGAAACAGGATAAAATAAAATCAAAATTAAAATAATCAAAAATAAAAAATTAAAACTATGTATAAATCCCCTATGCCTAACAAAAAATTGCAGGGGTCTAAAAATTTTATTTTTCCCTAACTTAGAATAGGCTGTATCAATATCAGGAATAAAAGTAGCAATCAATGCCACAACCACAAAAACAAATGGGAATTCAACTCTTTCGATAAAAAGCAAAATAGCCAAGAGAGTTACAGCAAGATGTGTTCTAATTAGCATTTTCTTCCAACTCTTTTATCAAAGCATCCAAATCAATTTCTTCTGCTTTATCTATTATAAACTCTTTATTATTAAAAAGTTTGTTTTTTCTAATAGTTCCTGAAAAAAACATTTCTTTACCCAAAAGTTCTTCTTTCTGTTTTATAAAAGAATCAACGTTTTCCAAATCAGTCAAACCAAGGGAAGAAATACTCTCGTGAAATAGAACTCCGCGAATGGTTTCTGTTCCGTCATCAAGAACGAGATTTAATAAAGCTCTTTTTTCAGGCATTACTTTACCATGCTCAGCACAAACAAATCCTTCTCCTTCTGAAATAACCTTTTTCTTGCACTCAGGACAAACATTAAAGAATCGTGGCTCAAAAATTTGAACAATAAATGCCCTTGTCTTAACATTCTCCAGATTTTTAAAATTCAAAATATTCTTCTCCTTAGCAACAATTTCGGATTTAACATTTTCCAGAATCTCTTCGCTTTTTTTAAATTCTGAAAAACTTCCCAAATGTAATTCATTATCCCTCATCCCTGCATTTATTATCTCAACAACAGTCCCTTCAACAACCTCCCCTTTTTCAATTAATTCAATATGATTTGTATCCCATAAAACAACTTTGATATTTGAAGTTTCATCAGCAATAATCATATTTGCAACTTTTCCACTTCTCCCATTTTTATTAAACTCTCTTACAGGAAATAAAGTAACTACTTTCCCAACAACATTTACTTTTCTCATCCCAGGCAATAGTTCATCTATTTTTAACTTTTCGTTATCAAAAGAAATCCCAAGCTCTGCAGCAATTATTTGCGCAGCACCTTCTTTACTAATCAAACCAGAAAGTTTTGCTCTTTTCGCTTCAACTCTTCGTTCAATCTCCTCTTTTTCAATACCCGAAGCAAGTGCAATTTTCTCAAGAATCTTATCATAATTTCCGGTCAACATCCCCCAAAAAATCCTCTTTTGTTTTTAAGTATTATTGTAAAGAACCTATCGGTATAAAATCCCGCAAACAAAAGACTTTATAAACAATCCTTTTCAAGATAAGATATGGGAATCGCAGCAATTAAAATAAAAATAATGCCTTCTTCGCCAAATATCGACTTAGAAAAGATAAAAACAAAAGCAAAAGAGGTCGTAGAAAAAGGTGAAGGAAAAAACTGCAGTTTTGAAGAAGAACCAATTGCATTTGGATTAAAAGCAATAATTGTCTTTTTTGCATTAGACGAATCAAAACCTCTCGAACCTATTGAAGAAGAACTCAAAAAGATAGAAAATGTTAATTCTGTTCAAGTCATAGATATGAGGAGAGCATTCGGTTAAGATGCTATCAAACGAACAAATCGCCGAAATAAAAAAACAGGTCATTAATCAAATTGATGCGACTTTTTCTGCAGATAAAAAAGAATTTGCAAAACAACAAATACAAGCCATGACAAATGAACAATTTGAAGAATTTTTAAGACAAAATCAATTAATTCAAAAGGAACAAAACCTCCAACAAAAATGTATTTTTTGTTCAATTGCAAAAGGAGAAGTTAAATCATATAAAATAGATGAAAACGAAGATGCCGTTGCAGTTTTAGAAATAAACCCGATCTCAAAAGCCCATGTATTAATAATTCCAAAAAAACACGTATCTTCAGAACAAATCCCGGAATCAATTCTAACATTAACAAAAAAAATCTCTCAAAAAATCAAAGAAAAATTCAATCCAAGAGAAGTAAGCCTTTTCTCTTCAACATTATTTGGACACCAAGTAATAAATATCCTTCCAATATACAAAGATGAAAATCAGAATTCAGAAAGGAAACCAGCAAAACCAGAAGAGCTTTTAGAAATACAGAACCAGTTAATAACAGGTTCTCAAAAAAATAAAAAACCACAGAACAAACCAGACGAACCCAAAGAATTAGAAGTTATCAAAAAATCAAAACCAGAAACATTAAAAGATATTAAAACCCCAAAAAGAATACCTTAATAAATAAACCAGTATTAAAAAACTAATTAAAAAAACAGGAACAAAAGGAATTCCTTGTTTAACCAAAACTTGTTTTTTAGTTTTCTTAATCAAAGCAATCTCTTCTTTACTTAAACCGTCCCATTTGGCAATAATTTTCTTGTTTCCAATATTAATATTTTCATATAGCCAGTCCCCTTCTCTCAAATTCTTAGAATTCACTTTTTTAATCAGGCAAATATCTTCAATAACTTTTGCAAGCAAATAAATGTAAGGAAGAACAAAAAATAAAACACCCAAATAAAATATAAAAACCCCCAACACAAAACTTCCAATCATAAAAATTAATGCCAAAACCATAATCAAACGGATAACTGTTTTATTCTCTTTTATTAAGTTACTAAACCCCCTCTTAAAATCACCATAATTCTTAATCACCAAAACAAAACTATAAACCAAACCATAAAATGCGCCGGCGAATAAAAACAAAATAAAAAAAATCATAAAAATATTCAAATTTGTCATAAAAGATTCTGACAATGGCAAAATGCTTCCAAGAGCAATCAGAAGCTTAGCATCTCCGCCGGCAAAAAAATGAGAATAATAAAGCAAGTTTCCAATTATAAAAAAAATCCCCAAACCAATCAAACCTTGATAAAAAAATGCAAAACCTTCTGCATCAAATAAACAATAAAAAAACCTAAAACCCAATGCAAAAATTATTAAAGAAAAATTAAGCCAGTCAGCAACCTCTCTTTTTTTCAAATCTTGAACAACTGCAAAAATAATCCAAACTAATGCAAGTGCTAATAAAAAGATTATATGATACATAAACTAAAAAATAAAAATGAATTTAATTACTTTACTTTTGTAGAAGTCCTGTTTCTTCCGCCCTTCTTGTAAGGATATTTTTTCTTTTCTTTTTTCTTATCTTTCCTTTTCTTTCTCTTTTGGGGAAATCCATAATCCATTTTAAAGAACTAAATTATTGTCCTTCGCAATTAAGTGATGGGCAATCTGCAATACCAAAACTAGGATAGTCGTTTGAAAATTCATGACAAGTTCCAGTAACTTCTCCATTCTCTAACTCTTCTGCTTTTAATGTTCTATTCTTCACACAAAAGCCATACTGGTCACCGGTTTTACATGCAGTTTCACACTGGGTTACAATAGTTTGAACATTGTCCTTTGAAATCCACGGCGCTAATTTATCCCAACCAATTGTAAATCCTAAAACAAGCACAACTAAAATTACAATTCCCAAAATAAGAAGAATTATTGTATTAGTACTTAATCCTTGCCCTCTTTTATTCATATTAACAAAAAGATAATTTCATTTTTAAATGTTTTTATTTAATAGGCAAATATTCAATTAAAATTAAAGTCTTTTGTTCTTTATTTAAAATTCCTTTCTCAGAAATGTATTCAGCATTTATTTTGCCTTCTGCAAAAATAATTTTCACGCCATCTTTTTCAAAAGGATTTAAATTCTCTCCCTTGCCAAACCTAAGCTCTTCTTGAATAGCATAAGCAGTTTCAATCAAACCCGGCCCAACAAAACTTTCTTTTTTCTTATTATCCGAATACATAAAACTAAAAATTGTCAAAATACAAAGCGCCACAACTCCGATTACTAAAATCGTTATCGGAATATCTCCCCGCCGATTTCTTATAAGTTTATCCATCCGGAAGCCTCCCAAAATTTTAATTTTATTTGTTTATCTTTAATTGGAAAAATAAAATCTACATAATAGAGGTCTTTATCCCCAAGACTATAAAGAATAATATCATGTTCTGCAAAAACTTTTCCTTCAAAACGTAAATTCCAAGCACCCCTATAACGACAAATATTATCACAAGCAACAACAGAAAGATTCCATAAAAAAGGATTAAATTTTTTATCAAAATCAGAATAATTTCCGCTAACTATTGAATCTTCAATCAAATTAGAATTAATATCAACAAAATTCACAATTGATTTTGTCGCAACAAAATCTTTTTGTTTATCTGGCAATATCCATTGCCCAGTTTCTCCTTTTGTTACAACAAAAAACGAAATCGTCAATACAATAACTATAATTATCGTCGCAACTACCCAATTCATTGTTTGTGCAATTTGCCCTTTCCTATTTTGAATAGTCGTATTAAGCATCTTTTCCAACAACAGACAAAATTTTAATTATAACTTCACGATTCTCTTCATCCAAAAGATAAACATTCCGTTTAACACAAACAACAGACTCCCCTTTTCCACAATAATCTTTCAGATTAAAATTTCCCTGTTTAATCCCAAAAGGATCAATCTCAAGATAATATTCATCCCCCAAAACTAAATGGCATTTATTTAAGAAATTCTCATTATTAATTTCAGCATTCAACGTTCCGTCGGCATTAGATAAACAATCAACAATCTTATTTATTAATATTCCCGCTTCTATTTCTCTAACATCGTAAGGCTTCCCATAAAAGATTATAACCATTGCTGAGATTCCAACAGCTACGATAACTAATATAGCAAACCAATATACAGACAGATATTTTTCTCCTCTTTTATTCCAATTATTCATTTTCCCCACAATATTTTTTTATAGTAAAAACATATTTGCCTCCTTCTTTATCAAAATAATCAATTACTTCAACATTATTAAAAAAAGAATATGAATAACCCCCTTTTTCTCTAAGTTTTACAGTCACAATATTATTATCAATTGTAACAATATTCTTCACATCCCAATTTTTATCTCTTTTTCCGAGAGCATCTTCCATATCTAAAACAATTTTCATCTCTGGTTTTGCAGAATCAATAATTAATGCTATCTGTTTTGCATATTTTTCTTCTAACACAGCAGCACCTCCTGCTTTTGAAAAAACAAATAAAAGCAAAATACTCAAAAAAACCAAATTCAAAATAATAAAAATGACATTTTCTGTCAAAATGTTTGCTTTCTTAAACCTCTTTCTCATAAATAAAAAAAAGAAAAAGAATTAATAAACTTTTGTAACAAATCAATATTTTTTTGTTTCTATTATTTTAGTATCCAGATTAGTATCCGACTTCTTTTTAGAACTATAAAACCAGTAAATAACATAAAATAAAATTACAAGAACTATACTAAAAATAATTTTAAGAGAAAAGGTTAATTTAATGAGATTTCCACTACTATCTGTAATTCCTTCTATAAAACCAACCCATACTGAAAAGAAAGTAATCAAAAAAAGAACTGCCAAAATAGACAAAATCATATTAAATTGAAATTTCTTTCTAATCATTTTACGCTTTTGAAATAAATTTATCGCATTTAATTTTGGAATCTATTTCATCTGATTTAATAATTTGAGCATTAATATATTTATCTGACCCAATAACATTATCATTCATTCCCGTAATAACAGAATATTTCTCATTTGTTAAAATCACCTGGTCGTTAAAATTTAAAGTAGGAAATTTATTTTGAATCTTTTCATCAAATTTAATCATAGAGCAAATAGCACAATAATATCCTGAAAGACCAGAAACATAATCTATCTTTCCTTCTCCAAACATCCACCAACAATCATCAATTTCTTTTTGAATTGCTTCAAGAATCTCTGTTTCTGCATTTTTATCATTTAAATTAATTTCAATGGTTGTTGTAGGATTAAATTCATTACAAGGTTCTCCTCCTGAAATACAAACATAAGTAGTCCTACAATCCAAAGAACTCAAAACCCCTTTCTTTTTTCCAGCCATAACAACAGAATTATGACAAATCTCTTTATTTGTTGTTTCTCCTAAATTCAGCCGCCATAACAAAAACAAAATTACAACAAAACTGATTATTAAAATTATAATTACAACTAGCTGTTGTGTTGTAAGTTCACCTTTTTTATTCAAATCAAATTTCATTTCACATCACTCCAACCTTTTTTAGTAAAAAATATAATCCGGTCAATGCCACTCCAAAAAATACAACCCAGATTATATATTTTATGAGGTTGTCTAAATTCATTTTTGTTTAATTAAATTATCCTCTATTTCTAAAACAACAGGAGGATCTTTTATTTTAATTCCGCCAATGATTATTTTTTGTTTTTTAGGTTTCATACAATTTTCTTCAAGATTGCATTCATTTGGTTTTTCGCAAATACAGATATAATTTTCGTCCTGAGGAAAATTCATTATAATCCAATCTTCAGGATTATAAATTTCAATTTCATTTAATCCAGAATTTATCCCTTTAACTAAATGCTCTAAAGAAGCTTTTGCAAGCTTTGCATCTTTATTCCCAAAACCACTATAATATAACGCCCCTAAAAAATAAACTAAAAACCCTATACTAATTACAGCAATCACAATTTTCAAAGTTTCTTCGCCCAATAAAAAACCACTTTTATTCTTAATCATTTTAATAAACTCAAAACAACCTTCGGTGTTTCATCCCCTCCAGGCAGATTCTCAAAAAAATCAATTATATTATTCTTAAAAGCAAAATACAACCCAGTAATTACAGCAACAACTACTAAAGCGCCTAAAATAATCTTTATCAATTGTCCAATAGTCAACTCACTCATCTTGAATTTCCCTCAAACCTCTTGGAAATTTAAGAGACAGAAAATTAAAAATTTTCTGTATTTTCAAAATCCTGTTTGTATGACACGCGTAGGCGTGGCCTGATTTTGAAATCATTTTCCCCTAAACAAATTTTTAATTGAATCAATAGCAGAAATTCCTTTCTCCCGCAAAATAAAAATTGTAATTGTTAATATAACTAAAACTGCGATTGCAATCAAAATCCACGGAAGATAATCTGCAACAATACCTCTTTTATCCATAAAAAGAAATAGAGAAATGGAATTATAAATCTTGCTAAAAAACTAATCACTACCTTCTCATCCAATAACCAACAAGTATCATAACTAATCCAGCAATCAAAAGAATCAAACCAGTTTCATCAAATAAAATTCTCCTAAAAACAAAAAGATATGCAGAAAAAAGAACAAATATTCCACCAAAAACAAGATAACCGGTAGAATTAATTCCCCACAAATAATTTCTAACTTTTCTTTGAGTCTTTCCAACCATATTCAATCTAACACTTTTGATTTTATAAATATATCGATTATTTTTTAGGAGGAGGATTATCCCAAATTACCCAAAACTAATGATGTCAAAGCAGATAAAGCAACAATAGTAACTAATGCAACAATTGTGTAAAGTAAAATCCCTCTTGCTAAATTTTTTCCAGTTTTATTTGTCTTTTCTAATTTATCTTCACCAGCATCAATCGCAACTAATGTCCCTGTTAAAATAAAAATAACCTGAATGATATAAATGCCAACTGAAATTTGTAAAAAATAAGGGGGAATCATTTTTGTTAATGTAAAAATATTCAAAATTTTATCAATGTTTCCCACTCCACTCACTCCAACCTGCGTAAGTTTACCTAATTCCAATTTATTCAAGATTGCAACAATCATCGCAGCTAAACCAACAACAACTCCTGAGAGCAATGGTGCCAAAAAAGTCATATTACTTTTCATATCAGAAATAACCTCTGCAAGCATATCTTTCAATCTCATATTAATCTTCTCTATATTTTTCATATATTCTGAAATACTCATTAAACTTATTGCTGCAATTTTCAAACCTTTTTTAGAAGATTCAATAAGTATTTTCATACTTGTAGCAATTAATTGTGAAGGATAATAAATAATTGCTCCACGTGATTTATCAAAAATCGCTTTCTCAACACTCATACCGCTTCGATGAATATTATAATTAACTCTCGCAAAAAAATCAGCAGTCATTAAACCTTTAGAAGATTCTGCAACCCTGCCAAAAGCAAGTTCAGGGGGAACACCATTACCTAACCTATTCCCTAATTGAAATAAAGAAGAATTAAACTCTCTCTCAAGTTGTTTTGTATTTTTCCTATGAATAATTATCTCCTTAGTTTTATATTTATAAGCAATTGAAAAAAACAATGCAATCCCAAGAGGAATTAATAAACTTAAAAGCAATGCTCCCACCCCAAAAGGCCCAACAAGTTGCGGTTGGAATTCATTTCCAGCATTCTTAAAATCAAAAAATCCTCCTTCAAAAACTCCCCCAAAAACATTTAAAGTAAAATCCTGTGGAAACCCAAAATATAAAGAAAACAAAGGCAACAAACCAATTAAAATTAAAGGAAAACAAATTAAACCTGCAATCAAATAAGGTTTTTTGCTCCTATATTTTGAATAAAAAGGATTTTTTTCTAAAAGCTCAGTCTCCCCATAACCTCCCGGTCGCTTCATCATAATCTTATCAGTCAAATAAAAAACAAAAAACGGAACGATAAGATTAAACAAGATAAAAACATGATACCATTTAACATATTCCCCAATCATTGCAGAAACAAGAGGTAAAAGAGCCAAACCAAGGGTAGGTAAAACAACTCCAAGCATATAAACATTTGTCAAAGGGCTCCGAACATTATGAGTGAATTTCAACATCTTATCATAAACCCCATCAAGAACAACCCGCAATGCTTTCTCTAAAATTTGAATCCTACGTGAATTATCTGGCTCAAACAAACTGCTCTCAATCAAATGAAATCCCTCAATAAATTCAATGTTATAATCCCTCCAAGTCTCCAAATAATTATCCAAACTTTCCTTAATTGATGAAAATTTTCCGATTTGAACGTTGTAAAAAACTTTCTTAAAATCAAGTGCTAAAGGATATTCTAAATGCTCTGAAGCAAATGCTATCGCTTTTTCTAAATTAGGTGTATGCCTCATATAAACAACAATATACAAAATTGCAGGAACCATTTGAGATGATGCTTTCAATCTCCATTTATTCGCAAGTCGCGCAGGATATGATTTTACAAAATAAAATAAAAAAATTGAAAACATAGTCATCAAAGCAAAAAATAAAACAGGAAAACTCATCAAATCCCCCCCATTAATTAAAATAGTTGCAACTGAAATCAGCAAACCAATAAAAAATACTGCCAAAAAACTCATAACTGCGAGGCCAAGTGCCTGCCAAGGTTCTACATCTAAATGCGCAATTTCTAATTCTTCTTTAATTTTAAATTCATCTTTTGGACTAAGCTTAAGTTTGATAAGTTTTCCTAAACTATGGCACCATTTCTCATATCTGTTAAAATCGGTCGCCATCTCTTGTTTAAAAGTCAAATACTCTCGACTATAATTAACATTCTGAATTTTAGAAGTCTGAATCTGTTTCTCAATTTTCGCACCATATTTTCTAAAAATATCTTCTACATCCACCATCTTTTTTACTACCCATACTAAAAAAGAAATATGATTAATAAATATGTCGGATTATAATACTAACTAAAATTACTAAAAAGATTTGCCTTTTATTTTTTCCGTCAACCATTTCTGCCATTCTGGAAAAACTCTTTCGCTTACTGGCAAACCAATCTCTTTTGTAATTTTATCAGAAATTTCATGAAAAGCATTATTAGACAAAACATTAAAATCAGCTTCTAAAAGTTCAGGCATTTTCATTTTTTCTGCTACATCAACAATCTCTTTTTTTATTTTTGCTCTTAATTGAATATTATCCCAAACCGCATCCCAATTACCTGCCCACCCCCTCACATTCGCTGCAATATTTTTTATAATTTCGCTTTCGCCATTAATCAAATCCTCTGTAGGCACCAATTCATCTTTTTCAACATCATATCTCATTAAATCAATAAAACCTTTTTCTTGTAAAGGATCTTTTGTCCAATGTTTCCTGACTTCAGAAAGTCTGACAAATCTCTTCAAAGAATGCAAACCATCAGGTGTTTTAATAGGATTACAAACCCCTATAATATCAGTAGCCTTAAAACTCGTAACAGGAACTCCCAAATCATTAACAACCCTATCAAAAACAGCATAAGGAGAAGCACCATGAATCGTTCCTGCAACAACATTTGCCAAAGCACCAACACGCATTGCTTCATAAAGGGCTTTTGCTTCAATACTCCTGATTTCACCAATAATTAAACTACTATCTCCAAGCCTCAATGAAACTCGAATCCCCTCGTCAGCACTGACTTCTGTTGTTGTCTTTAACAAAGCAGAACGAACTTTCATTCTTAAAACATCATATTTTAATTTTCTCAAAGACTCCACAGGCAGTTCTAGAGTATCTTCAATAACAATTACCCTATAACGTGGGATAATTTCCTGCATTAAACTCCCAAGCAAAGAAGTTTTACCAGAACTTCTTGTCCCTGCAATCAACATTGTCCGTGAACCGTCAATTAAAAAACTAAGCAAACCTGCAGCTAATGGATTAAGCATTTTATTCTGAACAAATAAGGGAAGAGTCCATGGATTTTCTCTATGTCTTCTAATTGCATATGCAAGACCTTGCGGAGAAAGTGGCCGTTGGATAATTGCAATTCTCGCAGTAATATCCCCAAGAACCAATTGTGTATCTAAAATAGGATTTGCCTCATCCAATGGCCGTCCAGAAATCATTCTAAATTTCGCAGCCCAAGAATCAACATCTTCCTGACTGGGTAAGATATTCGTAGCACACTCATCATAATCCTGGTGCCTTACAAAAATATTTGTCAAAGGAATCGGAGCATTCAAAACAATATCCTGTAATTTTTTATCTTGAAGCAAAACTTCAATCAAGCCAAAACCAATAGTGTGTCTAACTAAAATCGTTGCCAACTTATTGATATCAGAATAACTTAAATTAATTCTCTTACTCGCAGCCAAATCCCTCAGTAAATCTTTTGAAATATTAAAAAAAACCTGCCGAGTTCTTTCAGTATCTGTAAATTCTTCTGCTTTCGGTTGATGCTCAATTAAAACCCCTCGTGCTAAATTCAAAAGCATATCATGTTCTTCACTTAAAGAATTTTCAGGAGGATTTAAATGATAGATTAATTTTGCTTCATTTTTTTTTCTCAAAATCGTTACAATAGATTCATCATAATCACTGTTAGAAATCTTATATTGGTCAACAATTTCTGCATCATCAGGCAAATCAAAAACTAATCGCGTAAAAGTAAAATTAGGAATAATATCTGGCTTAAATAATTGGTGATAAATTTCCCTATCGCCCTTCTGATAACCCTCTAAATAAGGAAGAGCTTTCTGAATCAATTTTGTTTTTTTCAGTAAATTAGAAATCCTCTCAAGAAAGTTAATATAATTAGTTTGCTCGGATTTAGAACCTTCATCGAGTTTATCAAGAAGAATTTTTGCATTAATCAAAATTTTTCTTATCTCGCTATAAGCCGCAATAGGATCTTCTTTCAACAAAAGAAGAAAAGAAAAAAGATCATTATACCTTTGTTTAAAAAATTCATTTTTATTTGATGCCAACTTCTCATATGATAAAATTTTCTCTTGTCTCAACAAATAAACATAAAGCTGAGCAATCTCCTGAAGAAAAGATGTCTCCTCAAAATCATAATTATAATTTTTTTGCTGGACCAGAACAATTCGCGAAACATTTGGTGCTTCAATTAATGCATCGATAACTCTTGACATAACCTGAGGATAGTCTGCAAGACTCGGAACAAATGGGGCTCCCAAATAATTAAAGTAAATCACATCCTCGCCAGCCTCTCGCCGAATTTCATAAGAATACAACGGCGCCTCTTTTTTAAATTCCATTTTTTATGTTTAAAATAAAGAAAAAGAATTAATAAAGATTGTTATGAAGAACACAAGAAATTTAAACCCCAATTGGTTTTATATTTTATCAGCCTTAACCAAAAGAAAGAGGTTGTTTAAAAAAGATGGTAGAAGAACAATTTAATTATTCTGGACAAAACCAATTTAGTGGGGGAATTGGAATCAGAGATTTAGAAGAAAAACAAAGAATACTCAAAGACCGAATTCTTTTAATAGGAAAAAATCTTGTAGAAATTAGAGAAAAAAATAATAAAGAAATTTTAGAACTAAAAAAAGAGCTTGAAATTATCAAACAGGATGTAAAAAGGATGATAGAATTTTTAGAATCTGCGTCAGCTGAATTCTCAAAATTTGCAAGAAAAGAAGAAGTAGCAATATTATCAAAACAAGCAAAAATGTTTCAACCATTAAACTTTGTAACAAAAAAAGAATTAAAAAAAATATTAAAAGAATTAAAATAAAATGAATGTCGTAGACCAAATACTAGAATTAAGACAACAGGGAAAATCTGAACAAGAAATTGCAAAAACATTGCGTGACCAAGGAATCCCCCCAAAACAGATAACTGATGCTCTCGCTAAATCCCATATAAAAAACAATGTTCCAAACATCCAAAATCAAGATTATGAAGGAATGCAACCTTCAATAATGCCAAATGAGGAAAGTCAGTTGCCAAGGCCTGAACAAGAACTTCAACCCCCAAAACCAGAACAAGAAGAATATTCACATGAACCTAAACCATATATGCCACCAGAACAACCAGCATCATTTCAAGAATTTCAATCACAATACCCTTCACAAAATTATCAACAAGATTTTTACCAGCCACAAGAATATGGATATGAATCAGAAAGTTATGACACAGACACGATAATTGATATAGCAGAACAAGTTTTTACAGAAAAAATGACAGAAATCAATAAACAAATTGAAAATCTAAATGAATTTAAAACAATGTCTCAAACAAGAATAAACCAAATTGAAAAAAGATTAGAAAGAATAGAATCAATAATTGATAAATTCCAAATTGCAATACTCCAAAAAATTAGCTCTTACGGAGAAAATCTAAACTCAATAAAAAATGAAATGTCTATGATGCAAGACTCTTTCAGTAAAATGATAAATCCCCTGATAGATAAAACAACTCAAACAACATCTTCGTCAAAAATTAAAAAAACACCTATCAAAAAAACAAGAGGTAAAAAAATTTAATAATTAAGAATTTTTACTAATTCTCCAATCACCCAACTTATATTCTTTATTATCAGGTTTAAACGCTCCGACTACAATCAAAATGATAACAATTACCCCGATTATCAGGCCAATACTTGGAAGATAATTCCAAATCCAGTAAGAAGAATAATATCCTACATTTCCAGATGCACTTACTAATACTGCTATAGATGCTATTACCCCAACACCTAATAAAATATACATAATCCATGATTTGCTAGGATCAACAAAAAAACCCGCAACAATCAAAATTACTAAAATAGCTGCCAGAGCAATGCCCATTCTTGGAAAAACCTGAGAGAAAAAATTTGGAACAAAATCAAATTGCAAAGCCATCAATGCAACTGTTAAAGCAATTACTGCGTCAACGCCACGGTTCTCTTTAAAAAGCTTCATTGAGCTCAAAATCCCAAAAATCAAAGTAAAGATTAATAAAAAAGGTAATACATAAGCAAAAAAACCCATTTGTTCTAATTGACTAAGAGCATTTCCAATAGTTCCTCCATAATAACCATAAGAATACAAAAACATTAATCCCTCATTTAACATACCAATATTTAATAAACCAGATTTAAATATGTTTCGAAATTATTTAGAACTTTTCAAAACCCATGAAACAACCCAAACAAAAACCGCAATAAAAGCAAGATTTGTCCAAAAAGCTTCGCTCCAAGGTTGCCTAAACAATAAATCTATAATTCTCGTCTCAATTCCTGTTGCCCAAATCACTGCAAAAACAACTGCTATTCCAATAACAATACCTAAAAATGTCTTTAACCCCTTTCCAAGCTTAAATCCATCATTATCTCCGATAACAAATCCATAAAGCAATAAGAATACAAAAACAACCACCAAAGAAACTGTTAAAAATAAGATTATATTTCCAACAACTTCTTTAGGATAAATAAATCCAATAAAGATAAGTCCAACAACAAATGCGAAAATAGCATTAAGTTGTTTTTTACCATCTCCAAAAATTTTTGTCTTTTCAAGAATAGCAAACACCAAAACAAACGCCAACAAAAAAGGCAAAATATAATCTTTGACAATCCAGTTCTGAAAAATCACTTCTTTCGCCATAACTAATAATTAACAAATATCTTTAAATATGTTTCGGGTTATTTTTTATTTTTATAATATAGCCAAGAAATTAGGGTTGCCATTAGATATAAAACTACTTCCAAAATTATTGTATATACCCAAAATAAAGGAGTAACAACCACACTCAAAAGACATTCTAAAAAAGGAGGTTGAGGGGGCAAAGGAAATTCTTGAGTAGTTCCAACAACCACACAAAAATTATTTAATACGATTAACCAAATCAATAATCCAACAACAATAAATATTAAATGCAACAAATTCCACCAGATTTTTTTCTCAAATTTTTTCTTCATCTAATTATAAGAAGAAAACGTCTCTTATAAATATTTTCACAATCTTATATCAAATCACTAGGAATTTCTTCTATGTCAGAATCATTGCTGGGTAATGCTGCTCTGTTTATTATAACTATATCGTTTATAGCCCTAACAAATTGGTGAGGAATAATTACTCCTCGTGCGCCACCTATCAAAGAAGTTACACTACCACCAACTTTGATTCTCCACCCATCAATTTTATTCTCGTGCAAGTTAGCTTCCTCTATCTCCCCAAAAAAATCTCCAGAATCAGTATATACTTTCATACCAATAACCTCTGTAATTTTTTTAACTCTCATGATGAAAATTACTCACTTTTATTTAAATAGTTTTCCATAGTCAAAAATATATTACAATATCATAGTGCATAGTCAAACATATAAAGGAAAATTTAATAAAGAAATCTTGGTTGTTTTTTTAACAAAATGTTAAACAAAAAAGAAATCATTATAACACTAGCAATAACAATACTTCTAGCATTTGTAGTAAGTATGATGGAAACATTAGAAAGTTTTAGATATGCTTTAATCTCGGTCCTCCTAATTCTAGGACTAAATATCTCTGCAAAAAAAATTGCAAGCAATTATTTTGATGCTGAAATTGAGATAAAGTTATGGGAAATAAAAAAATATGGTTTGCTCGGAGTTTCTTCTGGAGGATATATCCACCCTTCAAAAGAATTCAAAAGACCTTTCCCGGCAGGAGCATTCATCCCAATCCTCTTCGCATTTTTCACATTTGGAACAGTAAAATGGATGGCTTCGCTAGTTTTTGATGTAAAAGCAAAAGTCCATCACGCTGCAAAAAGACACGGACTCTATACATTTTCAGAAATGACAGAATATCACATCGGCTTAATTGCAGCAGCAGGAATTATCATAAACCTTATTGCCGCGGTAATTGGTTATTTCATCAACCAACCAGAATTCGCAAAATTAAATATCTATTTTGCTTTTTTCAATATGCTTCCAATCTCAGATCTCGACGGGAACAAGATATTTTTTGGGAGCAAAGTCCTATGGAGTTTTTTGGCGACTATCACGCTTATTGGAACCGCTTATGCTCTATTACTAATATAATCACACAAATCTTATATATTCTAATCATTTTTTACGCTTATGCCTTATAAATTTCTCCAGAATATAAAACCAAGAGAATATCAACAAAAAATCTTTGAAACATGCACAAAGAAAAATTGTTTAGTCGTTCTTCCAACAGGAGTCGGAAAAACATTAATTGCATTAATGTTAGCGATTGACCGGATGCAAAAATTTCCTGGAAAAAAAGTTGTTTTTCTTGCACCAACGCGGCCATTAGTGGAACAGCATTTCAATTATTTTAAAAAACATCTCCCAGAATTATTCGCAGAAATGCAAATCTTTACAGGAAAAACTCCTGCAAGAATTAGACAAAAAATCTGGCAAACTGTAGATATTATATTTTCAACACCGCAATGTGTTGCAAATGATTTGAAAAATAATTTATACACACTACAAGAGGTTTGTCTTTTAATAGAAGACGAAGCACACCGGTGTTTAAAAAAATATGATTATAAATACGTCGCACAAAGATATATTAAGGAAGCAAAAAATTCAAGAATCATTGGATTAACTGCCTCGCCAGGAAGTGATAAAACAAAAGTGAAAAAAATTTGCAAAAATCTGTCAGTAGAAGAAGTAGAACTAAGGACAAGGGAAAGTGATGATGTCAAACAATATCTTCAGGAATTAAAATTCAATGCTATTAAGGTAGATTTCCCGAAAGAATTCGAAGAAATAAGGCATGTACTAAAACAAATTTATGACAGGTATATTGAAGAGTTAAAAACAAGACACATTCTTTTCGGCCCAGCAAATAAAATAAGTTTAATAGAACTTCAAAAAAAAATAATGCGTTCTATTGCAATAGGAAATAAAAATTTCAATTATCTTAGAGGGGCCAGTGTTTGTGCAAATGCAATTAAAATCCAACATGCTTTAGAACTATTAGAAACGCAGACATTAAAAAGTTTCAATGAATATCTAAAAAGCATTTTCCAACAGGCAGCAAAAGCAAAAAGCAAAGGTGTTCAGCAATTAGTAAAAAAACCAGAATTCAATTTTGTTTATTCCGCGACAATAGAACTCTTAGCAAAAAATATTGAACATCCAAAGTTAGAAAAATTAGAAGAATTAGTAAGAGAAGATTTTAATAAAAACCCTAAAACAAAAATAATAATTTTTGCGCAGTTTAGAGACACTGTTACAACAATTTGCAAAAAATTAAATGCGATTCAAGGAGTCAGAGCAAAAGTTTTCGTCGGGCAGGCAAAAAAAGGAGAAACGGGTTTAAGTCAAAAAGAACAACAAGAGATAATAAAAGAATTTTCTCTTGGAAAAATCAACGTCCTTTGTGCAACTTCAATAGGTGAAGAAGGATTAGATATTCCCGAAGTTAACGCAGTAATTTTTTATGAACCTGTTCCATCAGCAATAAGAAAAATCCAAAGAGCAGGTAGAACTGCACGGCTCATGCCAGGAAAACTAATAATTCTTGTAACAAAAAATACGCGAGACGAACCATATTATTGGGCAGCATTCCATAGAGAAAAAAGAATGTATTCAACAATCGATTCAATAAAAAAAGAATTAAAAGATGATAGAAAATTGAAATTTGAAAAACAAGAAAAATTACCTGCCCTAAATCAAAACCAGAAAAAAATTAAACAAAACAAATCAGAAGATATTTAGAATGACTCCTTTTTTTGATATATTTACAAAACCAGAAAAGAAAACAATAAAAAAAATAATAAAACCAAAAATAATAGCAGACTATAGAGAGAAAAATTCATTAGTAATTTCAGAACTAATTGGGTTAGGAGTAGAAATTGAATTTAAAGTATTAAAAGTTGCAGATTTTATTTCAAAAGAAGTTGCAATTGAAAGAAAAACAGTAAATGATTTCATATATTCTTTAATAAATAAAAGACTTTTCAAACAATTAGAAGAAATAAAACAATATCCAAAATATTTTCTCATTGTTGAAGGTATAGAAGAACAAGAACTTTACAATGATTACCTAGAAGGAATAAATGGGAATGCTATTCGGGGAATGATTCTCTCGATTATTTTAAAATATCAGGTCCCAATAATTTTTACAAAAGATGAAAAAGATACTGCAGCATTTATTAATGTGCTCGCAAGAAAACAAACAAAAAAACATTTTTCTTTAAATCCCAAAAAGAAATCATTGAATCCTCAAGAACAGAAACAATTTATCCTCGAAGGATTTCCTGGAATTGGCCCTGCCACTGCAAAAAAACTTCTAAAAGAATTCAAATCTATCCGAGGGGTAATCAATGCCCCAATAGAAAATCTTAAAAAAATTATAGGCAAAAAAGCAGAAATTTTTGAAAAGTTATTAGACTAACAAAAGGCCAAATCAATTAAAGCCGTTCTAATTTCCCCAATAAAGTAGTTTCCCATTTCCTCAAAAAAGAATTAGAAAAATCATCAATATCTTCTTCAGAATAATTTCTCTTTAATTTTATATATCTTCTTTCCCCTTTTTCAACTGGCTGAACATATTCTAAAAAAGAAGAACCATTTTTAGAAAAAAGCTCCCAATGAAAAGGATGATGAAGCCCTAAAATAATTTTCTCAGGATAACCAGATTTCTCAGAAACACTCTTTATCAAACGATCATAAAACTCTTCAGGAGAAAATTCCTTTTTAGCTAAATCCAATGCTTCTTTAAGATAAAGTTTCACAAATCTCCTCAAAACCAAAGGAAGAGATAAATCTTCTATTTTCATTAAAATATAAAATGGCATTAAATGTTTTTAAAAAAATATATCATTTAAAGAATATAATCAAACACAAAAAACATATAAATGTCTGTTTTCTTTCTCAGTTATATTTTTCTTTGTTCAAATTAAATACCTCGATAACTTTATATACCGGACCCTTTTGGAATAATTGAGATTCTTTCAAATAAAATCTATTAATGCTGAATTTTAATTTTCTTATCCTTAAACTCTTCAAAAAATCTAAAAGTTTTTTCTTATCCTTAATATTCTTCACCCGTGCAATAGTAATATGGCTCATAAATCGGTGTTCTGGCTCAAACAAGCCCTTTAAAACCCCATCAATTTTCTTCTGTAATTCAAAAACCCCATTCCCATCCAATTTAAGCCAAATAATCCTCACAAAATCCTCAGAAAAAACGCCAACCTCCCCAAGCTCGGCTTCAAAGGCTTCAAACTTAATCTTTGTTAACCTCTTTTTCACCTCTTCAATTTTCTTAGCGTCAACTTCTCCTAAAAATTTCAAAGTCAAATGAAGATTTTCAGGCTCTGTAAATTTCCCAAAAAATAAATCTTTTTCTTTAATTTGTTCTTGGATTTTTTGAATATAATTCACTGCTTCTTTCGGAAGTTCTAAAGAAATAAAAGCTCTCATATTAACTCACTCAAAATTTTAGCACCTAATTGAACAGTCAATCCTTTTTCATCTTTCTCAGGATTAATTTCTACAATATCAACGGCTTTCAGATTTTTAATTTTATTTATTCTTTGAAGAACATATAAGAATTGTCTGCTTGTCAATCCCCCTGGTTCACAATAACCTGTAGCAGGCGCAAATGCAGGGTCAATAACATCAATATCAATAGAAACATAAAGCTCCTTTCCACTTGAAAATTCCATAATAGTATCACAAGTTTCATGCAAATCAAAAAGCAACTGATTCATAGAAATCATCTTCACATTATTTTTTTTCAAAAATTGGAGTTCGCTTACATCAGAATTCCTAACACCCACAAGCAAAATATTCTCAATAGGAAATCCTTTTTCAATCAATCCCCTAAGCCACTCTTCATGTGTTGGAAAATCACTATCAACAGGCTTCATAACATCTGCATGTGCATCAAAAACAATCAAACAAGGTTCTTTCGCAGAATTTTGACAATAATCCAAAAACGCATGAGTCAAAGAGTATGAAACAGAATGATCCCCCCCCAAAAAAACAGTTTTAGGTTTTTCTTCAAAAGTCTCAAAAGCATTCTTATAAATCAAATCATTTGTCAAATCCAAATTAGAGTTATCCAAATGAATCTCCTCTAAATCCAATAAACGAATATCAATCGGTACCCCTTGCTCATTCGTATAAATCTCTTCAAGAGCCTTCAAAATAGCATTACCTGCTTTCTCACACCCATTAGTCTTTCCTAACCCATTTATTCCAGGAACTTTAACTACAAACATGAAAACTACTAAGAAAAAGGGTTTTTAAGATTTTTCAGATAATCGATTCACAAATTTCATAAAAATTAGGGGCTAGTCTTCAGGAATCAAGGCAAAAAAACTATATTTTTCTTTTGCTTTTTTTGCCAAATCTTTAACATCTTTCAATTTCACAGCAGAAATATTCTTTTCAAAATCATAAAATTCTCCTGCATTTCCATTAATTTCATAACTAAGTAAATTCACCATTTGACTTTGAGAATCCTCCATAGAAATCTGATAATTCCCAATCAATTGTTCTTTAACTTGCTCCAACTCGCCCTCACCCAAATCCTTCGCAACTTTTTCAAATTCCTCTAAAATTAATTTTTTAACAATATCAACATTTTCCTTTGTGGTACCAACATAAATTAGACTATAAGAATAATCTCTACCAATTTCAACCTCTCCCTTAACAGCATAAGCCAAATTTCTCTTTTCTCTTATCTCCTGAAATAATCTTGATGACATCCCCCCACCCATCAAACAATTCAAAACCTGCGCAGCATAATTTTTCTTATCTTTCGCTAAAGGAGTATGAAAAGCAAAAACCAAATTAACCTGGTCTATCCCTTTTCTAAATTCAATTTTTTCTGAGTTAGTTAATTTAACTTTAAACCTTGGAACCTCTCCTTTTTCTTTTCCAAAATTTCTATTTACAAATTCAACAATTTTATCAAAATCCGCATCTCCAACAACACATAAAATTAAATTATTTGGGGTATAAATTTTCTTAAATTTATCAATAATCTTTTTTCTGTCAATAGAATTCATTGTATCATATGTCCCAATTAAAGATGGGCCAAAAGGTTTATCATAAAGAAATTCTTTGATTTTATCGTAAACATAAACTCGCGGGATGTCTTTTCTCATTTTAATTTCTTCAAAGATAACTTTTCTTTCTTTTTCTAACTCTTTTTCATCAAACAAGGGGTTTTTCACCATATCTGATAAAACCTCTAATGCAATATCTAAATGCTTGCTTGGCATCTTACACCAATAAGCAGTAATTTCTTCATCAGTAAATCCATTCAATTCACCACCATTTTTCTCAATTTCTTCTGCGATTTTCTTAGAATCCCGCGTTGGAGTCCCCTTGTATAACATATGCTCAATAAAATGAGAAATCCCTTTTTCTTCATCAGATTCGTTTATCCCCCCATTTCTAACAGCAAATGCCACGCCCACAACAGGAATATCCCGTTTTTCAAAAAGAACAGTCATTCCATTCTTCAAAACTTTTCTATAAAATTTTGGTTTCATATTCTTAACTCCTTACGAAATCAGTAAGAATTTCATATTTAATTCACAAACTAAAAAAATCTCAGTACTATATAAATATAATTACAAATCACAAAAGAAGCCACCAAATAAGGCTTCCAACAATAACAATTGCTACAGCAACTATTACCCAAACCCACCATTTCTTCCACCATTTAGAATCTTCAACAGGCTGAACCTCTGCTTGTTTCTGGACAAGAGGTTTCACAACAGACTGTTTTACAGCAGGCTTCTGAACTGCAGGTTTCGCAACAGGTTGAGCAACTGGTTTTTTAACAGCAGGTTTTGCTAACTGTGTCGGTTTCGTTTGAATTTCTTGCACCACTTTTATTCACCTCTTAAATAATAAATTAAACTGAGGTTATAAAGATTACGATTAAGTTTTTAATGGCGAAACGATTAATTTAAACATGCCAATAAATGCGCATCCAGATTATCTAATGGCTGAAAAAGAGCATTTATTAGCCCAAACTCTCGAAGATAAAATAAAAACATTAGAAAAAATGATTTCTGTAGCTCCAAAACATAAGGGAGCAGAAAATCTGAGGGCACAATTAAGATTAAAACTAAAAAAATTAAAAGAAAAATTATCAAAATCAAAAAAGATAGGAAAATCTTCAAAACAAGGAATAAAAAAACAAGACCTACAAGCAGTCATTATCGGAGAAACAAATACTGGAAAATCATCCCTTATAAAAATCCTAACAAATGCCAAACCAGAAATCGCAGATTATCCTTTCACAACAAAATCTCCCATAATAGGAATGATGAATTATGTAGGAACAAACATACAATTAATTGAAAACCCTGCAATTGAATCAGAATATTATGACAAAGGCCTTACAAATACTGCAGATACCCTAATAATCATAATAACCAATTTAAAACAAATTGAAAAAATTCAGGCAGACCTTCAAAACACTAAAGCAAAAAAAATAGTCATTTTTAATAATAAGGAAAATCTGTCGCCAAACGAATTAAGAAAAATCTCTGCAACTTTACAGAGCAAAAAATACGATTTTACTATCATCAATTTGAAAAATGTTGAAGAAATTAAAAAATCGCTTAATGAACTAAAAGAAAAAATTTTCAAATCATTCAATAAAATAAGGGTCTATACCAAAGAACCTGGAAAAACAAAAACAGACAAGCCCATAATTCTTGAACCAGATTCAACAGTAAAAGAAGTTGCAGAAAAAATATTCCATGGTTTTTCAGACAAAATAAAAGAAACAAGAATTACCGGACCTTCCTCAAAATTCCCTAACCAAAAAGTAGGGCTTCAACATAAACTTAAAGACCTAGATATCGTTGAATTTAGAATTAAATAATCAATAAGCTTCTTTAGCCAATTTCTCCAATTCATTTCTCTTTTTTTGAATTGGTTTTAACATCAAACTAATTTCTTTTGCAACAGCATTTTTTAAATCAAGAGGGTGTAATTTCTTTTTAACAAAATCATTTTCAATTTGCTTATAAGTTTCATAAACTAAATTCCCCCCATATTTCTCAGGCCTTTCAACAACAAAAGTTTCGTTTTTATCATTCTTAATAGTCATAACAATATATTTCAAAAAAGCCATAATACCGTTATCAGGATTTCCCATAACACATTCTGCGGCCTTCAACTTATTTTTAACGGTTTTTTCATCATCTAATAAATCAACTTTTGATTTCTCATCAGAAGCAGACATTTTCTTTCCAATAAGGCCAGGAATTAAAGGATTCATAACCTCTACTCTTCTTTTATATCCTAATTTAGGTAAATTCTCTCTTGCTAAAACCATAATTTTTCTCTGATCAGTCCCGCCAAGTTGAACATCACACTCCAAATACTGCTCATCCATTACCTGCATCAGAGGATAAATCAATCCAGAAACCTTTGGATTTTTACCCATCTTCACAA
The DNA here is from genome assembly GCA_017609175.1 of Candidatus Pacearchaeota archaeon. Lineage (GTDB taxonomy): Archaea > Nanobdellota > Nanobdellia > Pacearchaeales > GW2011-AR1 > JAFCEJ01. Next base: position 172,049 of record JAFCEJ010000003.1, on the reverse strand, counting down.
CCTCAGAAGCCGCCCTATTTGAATCCCTAATAGATGTTAACGAAGACATTCTCAAAACGTCAAACATATAATTATGATTCAATTGAAAATCACTTCCTTTAATAAATTCTAATTCTTTAATATCAACACCCATTGATTTAATCATAAGAGGAATTATCTTTTTGTAATATTCGTATCTCTTTTCAAGAACAGGCCACGGAGTATTATCCAACGCAGCATGTAAATCTGCAAGTAGAATCTTAACATGAAATCCTGCCTTTAAAAAATCTGCAATTTTCAATGCAGGAAGAAAATAACCTACATGGGGTTTGCCTGTCGGAGCAGTTCCCCAATAAACAACTGGTTTTTTCTTTCTACTCAATAAATCTTTTAATTCTTCCTCTGTAATTATTTCCTCTGTATTTCGTTTTATTAATTCAAACCTCTCTTCAACACTTAATTGTTTTACCATAAAAAAACTAAAAAGTTTTAATTATTAAATCTTTCTTAAAATATGCTTTTCCAAATCCTCTTTGCAACTTTCATTGGAATTATTTTTGGAACCTTTACAGGCCTTATTCCAGGTATCCACGTAAATCTTATCGGCACTTTTTTAGTAACTTTATCTCTCTCGATTCTATCCAAAATAGACCCCATTTACCTTGTTGTATTTATTTCATCGATGGCAATTAGCCATACTTTCATAGACTTTATTCCATCAATTTTTCTTGGTTGCCCAGACACAGATACAGAACTCTCAATTCTACCTGGACACGAGCTCCTAAAAAAAGGACAAGGTTATGAAGCGATTATTTTAACAGCTTATGGAAGTCTCGCAGCAATTTTTATCTTAATCTCAATCTCATATCCATCAATTTTAATTATTTCAAAAATCTATAATTGCATTAAATTCCTAATTCCTTATTTATTAATAATTATTTCAATTATTTTAATATCCATTGAAAAAAATAAAATTTCTGCATTAATTGTTTTTTTATTAACAGGCTTTCTTGGATGGTGCGTTCTTAATATTCAAATCAAAGAGCCTCTCCTCCCGTTACTAACGGGTTTATTTGGTTCATCAATGTTAATTATGAGTATTCAAAAGAAAACACAAATTCCAAAACAAGAAACAAAAACAAAACTAAAAACTAAATTATTCAAACCATTGCTTGGAGCTTTAATTGCTTCACCCTTGTGCAGTTTTCTTCCCGGGCTCGGAAGCGGACAAGCAGCAATAATAGGAAACCAAATATCAAAAACCGACAGAAAAGGATTTTTAGTTCTACTTGGAGCAACAAACACATTAGTAATGGGGTTTTCATTTATTTCCCTCTACATAATTTCAAAAACACGAACAGGTGCTGCAGCAGCAATCAAAGAAATTATTGGAATTCCGAAAACAAATCTCTTAGTTTTAATTTTATTCACAATTTTTATCACAGGAATAATTTCTTTTTTCTTAACAATAACACTTGCAAAATTCTTTTCAAAAAAAATTGAAAAAATAAATTATACAATTTTATCTCTAATCACCTTAATTTTATTGATAAATGTCATCTTAATTTTTTCAAAATTTATAGGGCTTTTAGTCTTAATAATCTCTACGCTTACTGGAATTTACTGCATCTCCCTCAATGTTAGAAGAACAAATATGATGGGTTGTTTGCTTATCCCAACAATTTTATGGTATTTATTTTAAAACCACTTTTGCAAAGCTTCCTGTTTTTCAGCTTCTTTTCCAAAAACAGAATCAATATATCGTTTTGTCAAATCTAAACTTTGTTTCAAATAAGGAGAAAGATCATATTTATTTGCAAGCTCTGTTGCAAGTTCCATATATTTTTTAATCCCGCCCTCATGAATTGTAAAAATTATTTTACCGCCACACTTTGGACAAACACCAGACAATCCAGGCCTTCGGATAATTTCATTGCAACCAACACACCGAAACTGTTGCATTGAAAACTTTCTAAGATTACCACGAGTATCTCTAATAAAATGTCTTTCAATAATCAACCGCGCAACATCAGAAGTGTCCACACTCCGAAGCTTTTCAACCAACTCCATCTGATGCTGGACTTTCTCAGGCATTGTCCCTAATTTTTTATAAGAAGAGCACAAAACACCATCATTAATATTCGAGGTATCATGAGTGTAATTAATATTTACAAAAGGATTCGCACCATCTCTCAATCGATTTTTAACAGTTTCTATCTTAATTTCAGAAGAATGTACTCTTTCCTCGCTCAAACGATAAAGCTCTAAAGGATATTCATCAACTAATTCAAAATCCAAAATCTGGTCGTCCACCTCACCAGCATCAATTTTAGCATTTAAAACCAATGGCGCATCCTGGGTCCCACCACGATGATCTGGTAAAAACTCTCTTGAAAAATTTAATAGAACATCCAATAACAACATAATTGCAGCCTCATCGCCATCACAATCCCGTCTAATTGCAGCATGCATATATGGAGAAGCCAAAAGACCCTGGGTATTTGAAAATCCTATTATTCTGCAAATTACACCAGCGCAATTGTGGGGTGCCATACAAACGCCTAATTTCCCGACTAAATCCTCCCTCTTACGAACATTATAAAATGGTTTTAAACCATAAAATTTAACCAAAAGCAAATCAATAAAATTAGCAATTTTAATAAAAACATCATCGGCTCTTTCATCCAAAGACTCAGGTGAACAAGGCAAAATAACATCATGTGGTTTTAATTCTAAAATTTGATCTTCACTAACAAGCTCTTTACCATAAATATCTTTTGTATATCCAATCTCTTTCAGCTTCTCAACACTAACAAAAATTTCCTTGGGTTTAAAATGAGTTAAAGGCAATTCTGTTGCATCATATCTAATTGTCCCATCTTTATTAACCTGCAAATTAAACAAAGCTCTTAAAACCCCTTTTGACAAATGTTCCATTGCATGATTAGCAGAACTTGTTCCTCTAACTCCCTTAATCAAGGGAGGAACTTCTTCTTTAACCAAATTCAACTTTTCAATAGCCTTTTTAAAATAATGATTAATATCTAAATTCCAATTACAATAAGCCTGCCCCTTTGCATGCTCTGGACAGACATTCTTAAAAAATTTCTGTTTGCATTCAGGACAATAATACATTTTTTCACATTCATTTCCACAATCTTCACAAATAAAATAAATTGTTTCTTTCTTACATTTCTCACAATAATAAAGTGGAAAACTACTTTTAACAGTCCCAGCTTCACATGCTGCCTGAACACTTCTAAGCCTACCTCCTTCTTTTCCAACAGGAAATAAAACATGAGGACTTCCTGTCAATTTTCTTAATTTTGCTTTTTCAGGCCTACCCATCCGGGTTCCAATAAAATCGCCAGCTTTATCCTTAATCTCAAATTCGCAAAAAGAATTAATTAAATCTAAAACACTTTTATCTGAATCATCAAAAATATTAACAGCATCCTTCAACAATTTTTCATTTTCTTCTAAAAGATTATAATTAACTCCTAAATTAGTCAATAAGGCTTTGGAATTCTCCTCAGATAAAACAACATTTTCAATTGTAACATCATGTTCAATCCCTAAAAGCTCTAAAGCCCTTTTACCTAAAGAAAATTTTTCCTGGACAGTTTGATAATATGGAAAAACGATTTTTTTATCCCGAATCACTGCATTTTTCAGCCAATCAACTAAACCAAAAAATTGCTCCTTAGAAATTTCTGTCCAATAAAAAATAAATTTTGGATGCAAAGGAATTTTATACTTTCTACTTAATTCAACAGCTTCTTCAAAGTTAATATTAAAACAATCAACTTTAACTTTTGGATCTTTTTCATTTAAATCAAGCTTCCACCACTCTTCAACATAACCTGCCTTAATCAATTCATGATTTCTATTAGCCAAATCTCCAAAAGGGAGCAAAATATCTCCCAAATAAATTATTTCTTCAACATCTGGATAAAGTCTTTTAGCCTCTTCTTGGGTGGTTAATTTTTTTACACTGCCATTAAATAATTTCACAATAGGCCCATCAATCGAATCACATGAAGAAACAGCACAACCCTTTGTTGGTTTTTCAATTTTTAATTGAGTTCCAATAGCAATAAACCTATCAGTAATTTCCATAGTAGCAGGGTGTATTGAAACTGCAGAAAAACCAGCACCTCTTGCTCTCCCATACCTAAATCTAAATCCGCCTGACCTCGACGGGTGACCAAAAACTGGCCGGCCAGCAACCAAATCTTTAATATAAGTTGGAGAAGAATCTGCCTTCCCCATATCCCTCTTTTTATGTAGTTCGATATATTCACCCAAAAAATCCCATCCTGTTGATTTAATTCCTTTTTCTTTAACATTTTTTAATAATCTAAATCCTTTAGCAGCTTTTTGTGCCAAGCCCTCTGAAAAAGCCAAACACATCCCGCCCCGAATAAAATTAGTATCCACCCTTTCAAGATTTTTATAATTAGAAACTTCTTTTTTTTCTGTTGGCTCGCCAGCAATTTGAATAGGCATATTCTTAGCTAAAAAAATAATCTCTTCTTCTGTCGGCAAATATTGTAAATTAGTAACCCTCTCATGATAATCAAAATTTTCAGTGACATATCTTTTAATCTCTTCTTCGGTTGCATCATATTTTGCATAACCAAACAATTCCCTTAAATAATCAATCAACATTAAAACAACACAAGTAGCAGTAGTCCCAGCACTCCGAATTGGTCCTGAAAAATAAACAACAAAATAATCCTTACCGTCCCTTGTCTTTCCTAACTTTAATTCAGTAAACCCCTCAATCGGCGATGAAACTACCCCTAAAGTAATATATGCAAAACCAATTCTCACGCCAGCATCAATTGCTTCCAATAAAGATGCAAATTTACAATATTTTTGTTTTGCAACCTCCTCTGCAATCTTAAATGCAACAGCAGTATCAAGTTTCCCGTATTCTTTTTCAAGTTCAATAATTCTTTTCACAATCCGCGGGTCATTTATTTGAGGATAAAGTGTAGAAATAAGTCCAACAACTTTTTCAGCCAAACTTCTAGCCAATGGAATCTCAACCTTGTTTTTTGGGTCCAAACCTTTTCTCCTCGCACTTTCAGCTATATCATAAACAATTTTTACTCTCTTCTCAATATTTGAAAAATACTCTTGTGTATCCATATTAACTAAGAAGCAACTTAGCTGCTTCATATTTTGGTTTAATTAACTCCTTTGATTCTTGAAAAGATAATTTGCTCCAACTTCTATCTAGTTTGTTTTTTACAAGAATCTTAGCCTCACCTTGATTTTTATTTTCATAAATAAATGCTGCCATAAAAAGTCCTGAAATATTATCAAAATGAGACATTGCATCTGCATCAGCAATTATTCGTTCTTCAAGACTTGTTCTATTATTATTCACAGAACCCCTATGATTTAAAATACATTTTTTAACTTTTTGGATTTTCTCTGAAGGATAATTTAATTCTTTTAATTTCTTTTCAGCAATTTCTGCTCCAGTAAGATGGTGGTCTTCTCTCCCCTTAACAATAGAACCAATATCATGGAGCCAAGCAGCTAATTCAACAACTTCAATATCTGCATTCAAACTTTCTGCCAACCTTCTTGCATAGTTATAAACAGAAACAAAATGAAATTCATAAGGTTCATAACCATACTTACTAGTAGATTTTTTACATTCATCTTCAACAAATATTCTTATTTTTTCTACAATATTATTTTCCATTTTATTCAAAATCCAAAATTTTTATAGCACGGGTTTTTAAATTTAGCATAGGAACCTTACAAAAATCCGGCTCATTGCCCATTTTTTCCTGAAAAGGTGTTTTACTTTCCCAACATGAACTAGAAATTGTCAAAATATTATTATAATAAGCAACCCCGCTTTTGTGTGTATGCCCAGAAACAAAAATATCTGGAACTTGTTTGATTAATAAAGGGTCGTCGTCATAAGGATAATAAAGCGTAGATGCGTGCGTAGGTGCCAAATGTCGATTCTTTAAAAGAAAAGCCATTATTAATTCAGGTTTATGCACTGCTTTTTCTTTCATCAAATACTCAATATTATTTGCATAATAATGGAATGAATAACCATGATAAGTAAGAACATTAAACCCAGAAAAATCCCCTCGAGAAGCAATATTTACCATAGCAGGATTTTGTGTAAGAATCACGTTTTTCAAATCATAAAGAGGCCATGCATATTTTTCATCTAAAACCGGCTGTGGCTCCATAATCCTAACACCATCGTGGTTCCCAGGACTAATAATTATCTTAATATCTTTTCTTATCTTATTTAATAATTCTGCAGCTTTTTCAAATTGCCCCTCGATATCAGAAATTATTAACTCTTTCTCTTGTCCAGGATAAATCCCCACACCAGAAATTAAATCACCGACTAAAAACAAATATTTTATTTTATCGACCTCAGGAGTATTTGGAACTTTTCCATTTAAATAATCAATAAATTTCAAAAAATTCTCTTCCATAAAATTATTTCCTCCGACATGTAAATCACCAGTAAATAAAGCATATTCCTCAACAGGAGATTTCTTACGCTCAAATAGCATAGCTTCAGGAAAAATAATATCATTTACAAAAACAATTTCTTTATTCCCAGAACACTTCAAACCAATCACTGAATCAAAAGTTACTTCCTGTGCCTTTTTATATAATTCTTCATTATTTTGATTCACTAATGCCACAATTTTTCCTGTCAAATCCTCTATTTCAAATAAAATATTTTTATTTTTAGTAATTCTTTTATCAGAAACAATCCCAATAATAGAAATTCCTTGTCTATTTTCAGAAACCTTATTTATAGAAACTAAATTAGTCAGTTCACTATGTTCTTGCAAAATATTTCTCATCGCAATAAAACGATTTCTGAAATGTTTAACAAAATCACTGACTTCGATTTTTTTATTTACAACAGGACTTGAAGAGATTATCTTAACATTTTCAAAATCGCTCAGCCTCAAAACCTTATCTCCATCAGATTGTTGAACATTAATTTCTTTTTCGATTTCTATACTCAAACCAAGTTTAATTTTCAAATTTTCAATTTTCTTTTGTCTCTCCTCGGGTAATGAAGAAAAAACTGCATTAACTTCCTCCCTATTTTCATTAAAAAGATTTTTTGTTATAATCCTTTTTCGGGTATATTGTCCAACTTTCTCAATAACTAATTTAACTGTTTCAGTATCACCAACTTCTTCAAATAGATTAAGAACATCCTTATCTAACAAAATCCCTTTTTTCAAACAAAATGTTAAAATTTCTTTAGTATCCAATTTCATTACCTCCATTCAATAAAGAATCCATTCTCATTATATTTTCTATATTTTCCATTTTAATAAAAAATTAATTATAATTTAAGGAGTCCATAATAATTTCTTTGGCCTGTTTCACGATTTTATCTGTTATGGCAAGCTTAATCTCTCTCATTCTTCCACCCCTCCCTTTTGAAATAACCCTAACATTAATTATCCCAAGCATATCAAATTCCTGGATAATATCACTAACTCTCCTTTGTGTTAAAACTTCTGAATGATTTTGTTTACATAAATCCTGATATAAATTATAAACATCGCCAGTAAAAATAGGCTCTTTTTTAGATTCAGATAATTGAATTATAGCTAATAAAACCAATTGAAATTGTTTTGGTTCTGTTTTAATAACATCTAAAATTTTATCTCTCTCAATTTTTTCATTTGCTTCATCAATATGCTTTAAAAGAACTTTTTTTGAACCATCTCTTTCAGCCAATTCACCTGCAATCCTTAATAAATCTAATGCTCTTCTTGCATCACCATGTTCTCTCGCAGCAAACGCAGCGCATTTAGCAATAACTCCTTCCTGAACAACATTTTCAGCAAAAGCCTTGTCTGCCCTATGTTTTAAAATATCTTGGATTTGCAAGGCATTATACGGCGGAAAAACAATTTCTTCTTCAGAAAGAGAACTCCTTATACGAGGGTCTAAATTATCCAAAAAAGTTAAATCATTACTAATACCCACAAGAGAAAGTTGAGTTTTAGAAAGTTCAGAATTCATTCTTGTTAAATTATATAAAAACCCATCAGAAATTTTTTTTATGGCCTGGTCAATTTCATCTAAAATCAAAACAACTAATTGCTTTTCTGAATCTATCAAATCAATAAATTTATTATAAACAGCTTCTGTTGGCAAGCCGGTTGTAGGAACTTCCCCCCCCAATTTTTTAATTAATTCAGCTAAAATCCTATATTCTGTATCAGAAACTTTTTTCAATTTACAATTCAAATATTCAATTCTTAATTTAAAATCAGAATTTTTCTTTGACCTTTTTAACAATTCTTCCCTAACATATTGTATAGAAAGTGTTTTCCCAGTCCCTGTTTTTCCATAAAGAAATAAATTACTTGTTCTATCGCCTCGCAATACAGGAGCTAAAATCGAAGCTATTTGTTTTATTTGCTCATCCCTATGAAGAATCTCTCCTGGCCTGTAATTTGCTTGCAAAATAAGTTTATCTCTAAAAATCTGATTCTTATCAAATGATTCAAAAATCTCATCTAATTCTGAAGTAATATTTTGTTTAACCATCTTAATGGGATTTGATTTTAATTAACAATGCGTCCCTCACACGTCAATTTCTTATGGAAAATAATAAAAAAATAAAAAATTCAACGATAAAAAATTAATTTGTTTTATAAATGCTTATGACTACTAATAAAAGAAAACGCCTTTATTTCATATGGAAATTAATAATCTAAATAATTTCTTAATAAAATAACTTTTTACTAATAAAATTTGAATTATATTGTTATTAAAATTTTATTCATTATAATTTTAATTTCATATCTGTAAAAAATATTTGATTATGTTTTAAACTTATAAAAAAATATGAAATTGATTATTTTTATCATTTGTACTACTTTTCTATATTATTATATATATTATATAATATAAAATTTTATAATATAATAATAAACACAAAAAAATTAAAAATTTATTTATAAATGTTTCCAAACGAAATCAAAGGGTGAGGGTGTTAATATTTTATTATAAAAGGATAATATTAGCACTAACTTTTTAACTATTACTTAATATTATACCAAAAACATGATGTTTTCTAAATAATTCTTTAATATCTAAGAATCATTTTTATTTTAAATAATAACTTTTCTTATATACTTTCAAATCTATTTAATTTTATAGATAAATTTATAAATTATTTACATTTAAGTTTAATATGCCAAGCGATAAAAATCCATTTACTGCTCTTGTCAGTAAAATGGTTGTAACAAAAGAAGGGAAAAGACTAGGTTTTGTTAAAGATATTACCTTTGAAACAAGATCTGGCGAATTAATCAACATTGTTGTTAAAGATCCTACACCTTACACAAGAAACCTTAATCTTGAAAAAACTCATTCTGATGAGCTATTGATTCCTTATAGCGCTATAATTGCTATAGGCGATTTTGTGATTGTTTCTGAAGAAGATTTAATCTAAATTAAAACAAATACTTTTTATTTTTTAAATTAAATATTTAAAATTATTAATTCTTATGAACAAAGTATTAAGATTAATTTTTATTTTCTAAAATTTCTAAGGCTTTTCCATAACAAGTTATTTCTACCCAAAAAACTATCTATTTTTTTGTACAAATCTAATTAAAATAATTATTCATCCTACTCCAATATAATTTTTTATAATCTTTTAATTTTATTATCTTCAAAATAATACAAATATTTAAAAAACATTTTTTCTATTTTTCAGGATGAAGTTAATGGGTTTTAATTTTACAAAGATAAATATTGAAAGATTAGGTGGTTCTATAGAAAACTTGAAAATCAATACAAATATTGATATATCTTCTATAGAATCTGCAAATGCAGATTTTTTAAAATCAAAAGAAGAGTTTGTTGTTGTGGAATTTAAATATGATATTAATTATGAACCAAATTTTGCAAAAATCGAATTTAAGGGGAATATGATTGTTTCTATGGATTCAAAACAAAAAAAGGACTTGTTAAAAAAATGGAAAGATAAGAAAATTCCAGATGATGTTCAATTTTTTGTTTTTAGTGTAATCCTTAGAAAAGTAAGTGTAAAGGCCTTACAATTAGAAGACGAGCTTAATTTACCATTTCACATTCCAATGCCAAGAATTTCAAAACAAACTCAAAAAGACAATTAATTATCTAAACTATTCTACAAACCTTTAAAAAAAATCATTTATTTCTTATTCTATGAAAATCTCACAAAAAAAGAGAGAAAAGATTTCTGAACAAATTTTAGCTTTATTATACTCTAAATCACCTAAGGCTCTTTTTACCTCTCAAATCGCCCAAGAAATAGCAAGAGACGAAGAATTTACCAAAAAGATCCTCTTAGAGTTAAAAAATAAAAAATTAATTATTGAAATAAAAAAGAATCCTAAAGGAATTCAATATATTAGGAGATCAAGATGGAGACTTTCTGATGAAGCATATAAAGCATATAAAAGACACCAATAATAAATAATCATTAAAATATCTTAAAATTTTTATACCCTCTTTCCATTGAATCAAAATGGACAAAATAAAAGAGGCTTTCCAGAAAGTAAGAGATGATATTGATTTTTTAAAACAAGAGATCCATGATTTTAAATTTGATTTAATGAATTTAAAATATCAATTAGATAAAATTAATTTAAAACTTAGCGAAAAAACAGATTTCGACACTTCGACACTTCGACACATAATTCCAGCACATTCGACACATTCTTCGACACATAATTTATCTTTAGAAACCTTAAATACCCAAAATTTGCCTATTTCCACTGGAAATGAAGGGGTTTCGACAAACAGACAGACAAACAGACAGACAAACAGACACATCGATTTTAAAGAAAACCCTATTGAAAATGCTTCTGAAATATTAGAATCTCTTGATACCATCAAAAAAGAAATAAGGTTAAAATTCAAGAGGCTTACAGAACAAGAATGGCTTATTTTTTCGACGATATACCAACTAGAAGAAGAGAATGGATTTAGTGATTATAGAACTCTTGCTCAACGACTTAATCTTACTGAAAGCTCTATTCGAGATTATGTGGGAAGATTAATAAAAAAAGGAATTCCAATTGATAAAAAAAAGGTGAATAATAAAAATATTCAACTTTTAATCTCTCCAAATCTTAGGAAAATAGCTTCTTTAAATACAATTCTACAACTAAGAGAATTATAATACAGTTATTCTTTTAACCGAATAACAATAATTATAACTTTTAATATTCCTATTCTTTCTTTTTTTGGTATTTTAGGCTTTAATTCTATATTTTTTGGCTTCTCACTTTTTATTTTTCTTCATTTTTTGATTGTTTTTTATGTATTTTTTATACTTTACTCTCTCTTTTTTTGTTTTTAGGATTGATATTTTTTGATTTTTTGCTTTTTTTTAATATTTTTCTCTTTTTTAACTCTCACTTTTTGCTTTTTTAATAATATTTCTTTGATATTTTCAGGAATAAATACTCTCTTTTTACCATTTTTCTCAATTACTTCTTCTATTAGATTCTCTGCTTTTTGTTTTATGCCATTTATTTGTGTTCTAATTGTTGATCTCTCTTTTCCCATCATAACAGCTAAGTCATCATAACTCAATTTCATGTCTGTATTTAACAATACCCATATTATTGCTTTTTCACTTATTGAAAATTGGTCTAAATTTGGTGTCTGGACAGCTGTCTGGACAGCTGTCTGGACAACTTCAACACCTGTCTGTTTATTAGACAGCCGTTTAGACACCCGAATCTTTTTTGCAGGTTTTAAATTTCCCATAATAAAAACAATATTTTTCAATTCTTCAAATTCTTCTTGCATCGTCGATAAACTGTCTTTTAGGTCCTCAATTTCTTTTTTTTGCAAATCTTTTTCAGAATTAAGATGTTTAATCCATACACTTATATTAGAAATATCTTTTTTTACAGACTCAAAACTCTTTTTAGTTTCTTCTTCAATTTTTTTTACCTCTTTTTTTCCAAAAAACCACCCAAACATAATATATTCTATCAAATATACTTTAAAAATCTTTTGTGTTCGACGACAAAACACTTATTTTTCCGTCGGAAATCCTTAAAATTCTAATTGAAAAATTATCAAATTTTTATAAAAAATGGTTGTCTAAACAATAAAAAATGCTTTAAACAGCCTGTTTAAAATACTTTAAACACCTTTAAACAGCTTTAAACACTTAAAATAACTTCTCCTATTTTAATCTTTTTTTCACTAAGCATACCTTAGTGCACAACCTCCCCTAATCAAATTAATTTAAAAATTTGGATAAGATATATTTCAAAAGAATAAAAATTAAATATTTTTAATTATTTCTTTTCACATGGCAACTTTGATTGAATCTATCTGTCAGGAAGGTATTTATAAAATTAAAGGTAAAAAATTTAAAGATTCTAGATTAGATAAAACATATAAAATTTTACAATGTTTTGGCGGAAAATTTCCTGAAACATCTTCTATTAGGGTTTTATATGAAAATGAACAATCACCTAGGAAACTTCCTGTAAGGGACCATATGTCTGATAAATTAATTCAGTAACTAAGCTAACCTAAATTCACAATGCCAAAAAAGAAGTCAAATCACAGAAAAGCTTTAGAAAAAATTGCTGCAAATCCTTCTAGATATGGATTTGAAAATATAGTAGCTTCAGCTATAGAAGTTAATCTTTTTAATCAGAGAGGCGAGTGGGACGCTCAACCAGATATAATTTTTCTGGATTCAAAAGGAGAAGTATATGTTATAGAATATAAAAGCAATGGGGACTCGAGACTCATAAAAAGGGCTAAAGAACAACTTTATAATACTATTCAATGGTTTTCAAAACATACTTCTATCAAACCCAAAACAGTTATAATTGATGGTTCTAAATATCCTGAATTAAAAAGAATAAGATAATTCAAAAATTTAATAAATCATTTTTTCTATTTTTATTTATGAAAAAGAGGTTATATAATTTTTTTATTGGAGGAAGACAATTCCATAATGAATTTAGGAAACAAATGCGGCTTTTAATAGTATTTACTCTCGGTTTTACTATTGCCTTTACATGGCGTCAGACGATTTTTGATTTATCCCAGTCTTTTATCCAATTTATCACAAATATTAAGGATTCTAAGCTTTCAAGCATTCTTACCTCAACCTTTATAACAATCATTAGCATAATTTTAATTTATTTAACATCTCATTTTCTAAAAGAAAAGTATTAACTAAGCTAACCTAAGTGAACATTTTTTAGTAAAATTTATATAGTTATTCCAATAAGGCTATAATATCCTTATAATAAGGGAACCCTTATTAGAACAAAAAGACCTTAGTGCACAAATTTATTATAAAAATGATAAAAAAAACTACAAATAATCACTCTAAATTAAAGGTTGCAATATATGCGCGGGTTTCAACAGAAGAACAAGCAAAAGAGGGTTTAAGTATTGACGCTCAGATAGATAAATGCAAATCTTTTTGTAATGCTCGTGATTGGAAAATTTTTAAGATTTACAAAGATGCGGGTTATTCAGCAGGCTCATTGAATCGGCCTGCGTTAGAACTTTTAATGAGAGATGCAAACGAGCAAAAATTTGATATAATTCTTGTTTACAAAATTGATAGATTTTCTAGGAACTTAAAAGATTTAATCATGATTTTGGATGAATTAAAACAAAAACATATTAATTTTACATCTGTTACAGAGCAAATAGATACCACTTCTGCAATGGGCGAGGCTTTTTTTCAAATAATTGGTGTTTTTGCCCAGTTAGAAAGGGGAATGGTTCGGGAAAGGGTTGAGTTATCTTTTGATAGAAAAATAAAATTTGGGGAATATCTTGCCAGAGCTCCCTTTGGATATGTCTATCAAAACAAAAAACTTGTCATAGATAAAGAAAATGCAGATAAAGTGAAAGAAATTTTTGAGATGTGGGCAAGAGATATTAATTATAAGGAAATTTCTAAAAAATTTAATATTCCTCCATCAACTCTTTACCAAATAATAAAAAATCCGGTTTATCTTGGAAAAATAAAATATCGTGGCCAATTATATAAAGGAAACCATCCTGCAATAATAAATCAAGATCTTTTTGATAGAGCAAATAAAATAATAAAAAAAGAAAATGGCAAATAAACACTTTATTCCATATAAGATTAAAATGCAGGTTTTGAAAAGAGATAATTTCACATGCCAAAAATGTGGTTTCTTTGGAGCAACGACCGATTTAGAAGTTCACCACATCAAACCAAAAATTTCTGGAGGAAAAGATGAAGTAGAAAATCTCGTAACATTATGTTCTATTTGTTATTATTATGCACCAGAGTCCGAAAAAGATTTTAAAATTTATTTGGATGAAAAAATAGACGGAACTCTTTTAGATACTTTTAGGAAATCTCAAAAATTAATTTCAAAAAGAACTAAAACCGGAATGGCGAAGAAATTTCAAGAAGGAAATGTTATAACTCGAGCACCTTTGGGCTATAAAATAAAAGATAAGAAATTAATTCCAGCAGAACATTCTTATGTTGTTCAGGAAATTTACCAGGATTTTTTAGATAATGATATTAGCCTCACACAACTAGCAAAAAAATATGGTTTATCTGTTAATGGATTAAAAAAAGTTTTGACAAATTATACATATCTTGGGAAAATAAAATTTGATGGGCAGATTATCCAAGGAAAGCACCATCCTTTAATTTCCTCGACGCTGTTCAATCAAGTTCAAGAAAAACTAAAAAGAGTTTTGAGGAAATGATTACCCTCTATGTTTGAAGAATTCAATTTGCCTAAATCTTTTCATTACCCTATTATAGTTGCCCGGGCCCACAAGAACTTTTGTTTTTGCTTCATTTAATAATCTAAATTCATAATCTTTAACAGAACCTTTTATTTTATTTTTTCCAGGATACTTTTTCCATCTTCCTCCGGCTTTTGCCCTATACTGTAAAACCATTCTAAAAATAAAATTAAATTATTTTTTCTTTTTCCACCGAGCTGCTTGAGCTTTTTTAATGTTTTTTTTCTGTGCTTTTTTCATTGCTGCTGTTGGTTTTGCTTTTTCTGGTACGTTTTTTCTTGATTTTGCTTCAAACACATCCCCCCTAATCTTTTTTGGTTTTGTTCTTAACTTTGATATAACGCTTTTTGCCGAAGCAGTCTTTCCTACAAGCGTGTTGTCTTTTACCTCTGCATCACTTTTTGCAATAAGCCATGCTTGAGTACTCCAACTTCCACTTTTTCTTCGTCCAGCAAGTCTTATTATATGTCCCTTTCTTCCTACATCATGCATCCTAAAACTTGTAAATTCACTTTTTGGTCTTACAACGATTCTGTAATATTTTCCTTTTCCTGTTGTTCCTGGTTTTTTACGGGCTCGTCCTTGTGGTTGCGCTAAGGCTCTAGCACGAGACGTCATACTTTTCCACTTTGCTAAAGCTTTTTTTATGTTTCTTTTTGCAGCCTTTTTTTGTTTCGCAGACGCCATATTACACCTCCTTTAATATGTAAATAAACAGAATAAGATATATAAAATTATCTCTTAGAACTTTGCCTCTTTTTTCTTGCTTTACTATCACCTGGTTTATAAGTTTCTTTTCTTCTTACATCCGCGACAAGGAGAAATTTGTCGTATTCATCAAAAGCCTTTTTTAATTCTGCTGATCCCGTAAATTTAACAATTGCTTTTGCTAAAGCAAGTCTTGCCGCATCAATCTGGCTTTTTTCTCCACCACCTCTTACATTTATTTCTGCATCAAAATCAATTTTGCCGACGATATTTTCGGTAATTTTTAATGGTTCATCTATTTTTAATTTATCAAATATATGAAGATTTTTGTAATCTTTTTTATTTATTGTAATATTGCCCGAACCACGACTTAAAACTGCTCTTGCGATGGATGTTTTTCTTTTTCCAGATGCAATTATTGTTTTATTTTCCATTCTATCTTAAAATCTCTTTTATTCTGACAAATTTAATTCCTTTTTCTTTTCCTGCAGTTATTTTTTTCTTGTCTTCAAATTCTTTAGGGATTCCTACATAACATTTTATTCTTTTATACGCTTCTCTTCCTCTCCCCTTTCTATGGTCTGGAAGCATACCTCTAATAACTCTCTTAACTATTTTTTCATTTGATCTCGAAATTTTTGGTCCCTTTTGACTGCTCCCAACCCTTTTTCTTCTTTCTAAAAATTCTTCTTTAATATTTTTTTTATCCCCAGTAATTATTATTTCATCACAATTTAATATCGCAATTTCTTCACCTTTTAATGCTTGCTTTGCTACATAACTCGCTAATCTTCCCAATGTTGCATTTTTTCCATCGATGATTTTCATTTTTCTTTTGTCTCCCTAATGCGGGAGAAAGGATTCGAACCTTCGCAGGCACTAAGCCAACAGAGCTTGAGTCTGTCCCGTTTGACCACTCCGGCACTCCCGCATAAAACTATAACCCATGCAGGAGTTTTAAAACTTTTTGAAAGAGAAATTATACCTTTTCTATTTTTTTTACAGTTTCATCTAAATCCTTCTTTAATTCCTTTATTGCCATTTCAAAAATTTCTTTTGGGTCTATCTGCCCGAATGATTCTATCGTGATTATTAGTTCATCATTAAAATTAGTTTCTGCTTTTTTTCCATGCACTTCACAGATTCCTTCACAAACATCACAAATTTCTTTTTTCTTGTTATCTAAAATGATAATTTTGTTTCCTTTTTCTTTTATTTCAGCATTTGGGCAGATTCTTTTTATTTCTTCAAGAAATTCTTTATCCATTGTTATTTCACAAACATTTCTGTAAAATATAGAACCGGGTGAGTACTTAGAATGTTCACTTCCTTTTCCTAATCTTGCTTTTGCCAAAATTTCTAATTCCTGCCCTTTGTTTAAAACAGTTATTGGAATATTATCATAAACCACCTTTGCTTTTCCTTTCAATTCCTTTGAAAGAACTTCTCCCTCTTGGTTTACAAGTAATTTCAAATCAATTTCGCTTTTTTCATTTAATCCCTTTTCCATTTTTAATGGGATCAAACCGATTCTATGTGCAATAGTCTCGTCATAAAGGGCAGAATCATTTTTGAAAATTTCAACCTCATCAATCCCCAATATTGGAATTTCATTTACATATCTCCTGATAGCATTCACTAAGCTTTCATTCGCTTCTACACTAAATACTACCTGATTTTCGGATTTTTCTATTAGCTTCATTTTATTATTAAATCAAAAAAGGATTTTTAAACCCTTCTTCCACGTCTACCTCCCTTCTTCTTTGGTCCCCCTCTCGGAATTCTAGTAGTATCACTTATATTCAAAATTTTAAATCCTTCTCTCGTTAAACTTTTGATTATTGCATTTGCTCCCGGTCCTGGGGCAGGATTTCCTGTTTTTGCTCTAATTCTTACATATAACTTATTAACCCCAATTTCTTTAAGCTGTTCTCCTATTCTTTTTGCTATAAACATCGCAACAGTTGGATTTGCTTTTAATCTATCATGTTTTGTAACCATTCCTCCACTAACCCTCGCAATAGTTTCACCAGACATATCTGTAACATGGACAATCGTATTGTTAAACGAAGTGTAAATATTCATAGTTGCCTCTATATCTTTTTTGCTTTTCTTTGCTTTTTCTTTTTTCACTTCTTCAATTTTCTTTGTTTCTTCATCTGTTTTTTGCGTCTCTTTACTTTTCTCTTCTTGTTTTTTTTCTTTAGGCATTTTCTTTAACATCCTCCTTTATTTCTTCTTGAGTTTTCTTTTCTGTTTGTTCTTTTTCAACCTGGTCCTCGGCCGGAGCTGTTTCGATCTTTTCTTCCTGCTTTTTTTCAGAAGGTTCTTCTGGTTTTTCTTCAACCTCTTTCTTTCTCTTTGCAGGTTTCAAAGAAATTTTATCTCTTAAATTTACTGGAACAATATGGGATGGGGCACTTACAACTCTGCCATTAACTAAAACTTTTTTATGAGTAATAAGCTGTCTTGCTTGTTTCATTGTTCTCGCCAATCTTTTTTTTACAACAATTGTTTGAAGACGCTGTTCAAGGTAGTCTCTTTTATCCAGTGCCAAAACATCTCCAATAGAATTTACTTTAATTCCTATTTTTCCTAATCTTTCAAATAATGCTTGTTGTTCTTCTGGTCCGGCAGAAATTAATTTTTTTGCTTTTTCCCTGATAGATTTTATTTTTGCTTCTGCTTTCCAAATTTCTCTTTTATTTTTTAATCCAAATTCCTTTTTTATTTTTGCTTCTTCTTCTATTCTTATTTTGTCAAAAGGTCTCTTTGGTTTTGAATATGTTTTTTTCTTTCTAAGCATGTTTAATTCCTCCAAATTTAAATCGAATTTTTAATCCCATTCTATTTTTTCTTTTTAATTCCTCCCCCTTTCTTCCGATTTCTCCTGAAATTGCTTTTTGTTCTCTGGCCTCTTAAAGGAAGATTTATGCTATGTCTTAAACCTCTGTAAGTTCTTATTTTCTTTAATCTCTTTATATCAAATTCTTTTTGCAAATCTAAATCACTTCCAATTAAGTGTTTATTTTCTCCGGATTCAAAATCAGAATTTCGATTTAATATGAAATTTGGGACATTCGGGTTTTTTATGAATTCAGAAATTTTTTTTACTTCTTCATCACTCAAAGAACCAATTTTTCTATTTTTATCTATTTTTAATTTTTTACATACAGCATTAGATAGGGCCCAGGAAACTCCTTTTATCTTCGTCAATCCCGGATAAATTCTTATATTGCCCTCTATGTCTTTTGATAAAATTCTTACTATTCTTTCTTCTGCAAAATCATTCGTTTTTTGCTTTTGTTCTATTTTTCCTTCAGACATTTTAACTTATAAATAAATTGTATCTTTCCATTGTTGTGAGTTCTTTAAAAATTCTTTTCTCAATTGCTTTTTCCGGGTCAGGTAAGTTTGTGATTCTTTTCTTGATGTCTTCAAAAGATTCAAATTCCTTTTCTTTCCTTTTCTCTATAATTTCTTTCATATGCTTTTTCCCAAAACCTGGAAGCAATTCAATTTGATGAACTCTCTTGTTAATTGCTTCTGATTTATTGAAAAATTCAACAAATCTTGATTCTTGTTCTTTGACAACTTTCTTTATAAATTCTTGCAATTGCTCTTTAGCAGATTCTGTAAGTTTTTCTCGCTTCAATCTTCCGAGAATATAATAAATTTTATCACGTTTTCCGTCGCCAATATAAACCCTCTCTCCAATTTCTAGAGAAACCCCTCTCCTGGGAGCTAATTCAAGTAATGAAAAATTCTTTTCTCCGATAGCTTGGGCTATTGGCATCATTTTTCCTTCTAGCGGATAACCGTGCGGTAGGTATTCTAATATGATTGCATATTCTTCTTTTTCCATTTTCCTTATTTGTATTGTTTAACAATATCAAGTATTTTGTTTGCTTCATCTTCGTCTAAACTAACATCTTCAAATATTTTATTTAAATCTGCAGAGTTATCTGGCAATAAATCGATGATTTTTGCTATGTTTTCTGGTTTTACTTTTAAAAGTTTTAATTCTTCAATTTTCTTTCTCATTTCTTTTCCTTGTTCTGGGCTTAAAACCGAAAATTTTTTGATAAATCCTACTATTTCTGCATTTTCTTCTTCTGAACTCTTGATAAATTCAAGAGATTCTGCCATGCTTAAAGGTTGATTTTTGTGTATCATTTTATTAGATTAGAACTATTTTATTTTTTTTAAATGTATTGGCTCAATTATAAATTTTTTTTCTTTATTTTGGTCTTTAATTTTGACTATATATGCTTTTCCCCGTTTTTCTTCAATTGTTCCTGTTCTTCCCTGCAATCTTACAGGAAAGCTTGAAGGTATTGCACGCTCTCTAATTACTGCAACTTTTTCTCCTTTTTCAAAATCTTGAAAATACCTACTAAGCTGAATCTTTCCACGAGTTCTGATTTTCTTTCGTCTTACCATACTTGTTTCAGAAATAGACTCTTTAAAAAACTATCTTTTAATAAAAATTTTCTGTTTTTTTAGACTCTTGGAAATTATTCTCAGGGATATTATGACACAAATTTCCGTTTTCCTTAGCCTTTGTCATATTCTCTATAATTGCATCAAACATTTTTCTACCAAAAGTTTGCACGCCACATTTCTCGCAAAAATCCACGATACAGCTATCATCAATTTCAGTGCCACAATAAATGCATTTTTTCATTTCTAAAACAACTAAGATTCCGATCTCCGTCGAATTTATCTAAGCTGATAACCTCCCTTTTTAATTGAATATTCTAAAAGAAAAATATTGTTTTTAAATTTTTAGTTGATTTATTCATATCTAAGTGCTTCTGCAGGTTTTAATCTTGATGCTTGGTATGCCGGAGCAATTCCTGATAATGCTCCAACAAAAAAAGAAAATGTTAATGCCCCTACAATTAAATACCATGGAAATGCCGCCTGAAATAAACTAGTTCCTAGGGATTGTGTTGCGATATATTCTGCACCTTTTCCAAGAGAATATCCAATTAGGATACCAATAGCACCACCTATTAATCCTAAAAGACCTGCTTCAAATAAAAATATCCAAAGGATATCTGAATTTTTAGCACCAACAGCCTTCATAGTTCCTATTTCTTTTGTCCTTTCTAAAACCGCAGTATACATCGTATTCATGATTCCAATTCCTCCAACAATTAATGAAATAGCAGCAATACCTATTAAAACTGCCTGTACAATCATAAAAATATTTGAGAATGATTCTAAAAGCTGTTCAGAGGTTTGAACCACAAAAGTTTTTGGCTCTTCGCTTATTTTTTCGCCCCTAATTTTTTTCATTTCTTTTTCAATCTTATCAGCCACCTCATTAACATCAGAACCCAATTTAACTTTAACAAAAATCATGCTGATTATTTCCTTCTCTCCTGTTAATTCTCTTAAAGAATCTAGGGTCATTATAATAGAAGAATCATCTGACGGGTTCCCTATTTTCTCTAAAATTCCAATAACCTCAAATTTTTTCCCTGCAATTGTAAGTTTGCTTCCTACTTTAATGTTTTTTTCAAAATCTTTATTTGCCGTATTATAGCCTATAACTAGTTTTGCTTTTTCATTTGATTTGAAGTCTCTTCCTTCCTCTATGCTGTAAGTGCCTTTAAAAATTTTCAAATATTTCTCTGGTACTATCCCAGAGATTAAAAATTCTTTTTTTTGCCCCTTATATTCAACTTCCAAAGATTTCATTAAAAATCCTGAAACAAGTTCTACCCCTCCAATTTTTTCAATTAATTTAACATCTTTTTCAGTTAAAGGTTTTGATGAGAGTTCAGAAGCAAGAGGAGATGTTATAAATCCTGCTTTTCCCATAATTGTTATTTTATCTGCACCCAAAATCTCAAATTGTTCTTTAATTGCATTCTGAAGCCCTTGTCCTAATGACATTAAAGCAACAACCGCAGCAATACCAATAAAAATACCAATCATAGTAAGCCAACTTCTGAGCTTTCTTCTTTTAAGATTATTGACTGCTAAGAAGAAATAGTCTTTCATGGAGCCTTACCTCCCTCTCAACTTTTTCAATCTTCTCTTTTTTCTAATCAGATATATAATATAAAGAAAGATTACCAACCCAATTCCACCAGGAATTTTATAATCTGGCTTTTCAACAAGTCCAAGTTCTCTTGCTTCTTCTAGGGAATAAGCTTTTAAAATAATGCTTTTAGTTTGAGTAAATTGTTTATTTGTAGAATCTCTGAATTTTAATACTAAAGGCAATCTTATGCTGTTTAGAGCATCTTTTTCGATATAAACAGTGTATTCAATACTATCAAAATCATCACTGTCAATATCTCCTAAATATTGTTCTTTTTCAGAAACAAATCTTAATCCACTAACCTCGTTTGCTTTCACATAAACAAATTTAACATTTGCTAAACCAGAATTTATTAATTTTATTGAGAATGTATTTTCTTTTCCTTTGATAAGGACAATAGAATCTTCAAGAGAAACTTTTAATTCTGGAATAGAATTAACAATGATACTTATTAACCCTTTTTTTGAATAATTTCTGCCATTCCCATCCTCATAAGTTATCTCAACAGGAACCTTATAGACTCCAGAAGATGTTTCTGGCAAGACAATTAATTTGAACTTAAAATTTTCTTCTTCATTACTCTCTAATTCTTCTAAGAATTTCTCAGAACTTGACTGATATGGCGCAAAAGGTAAGTCTTCACCTTGGGTAGGTGCTGCAGTCGGGTCAAAAGGATTTGTTGGTTCTGACTCTTTTGTTAAAATTAATTTTACATTTATGTTTTTAATATCAAAATCATGAGTATTTTTTATTTCAATAGAAACATCAAAAACTTCGCCAGGTTCAACTTCTTCAGGATAACTCACAACATCTTTAATTGACACAGCAGAAGCTAATAGAATAT
Source organism: Candidatus Pacearchaeota archaeon (assembly GCA_017609175.1). Lineage (GTDB taxonomy): Archaea > Nanobdellota > Nanobdellia > Pacearchaeales > GW2011-AR1 > JAFCEJ01. Next base: position 149,640 of record JAFCEJ010000003.1, on the reverse strand, counting down.
TTGAAATTAACAAAATTCCCAAGATGACTGAAATTATTTTTGTTTTCATTTTTGGTTCTTAACTTCCTCGTAAGCAACTTTTAATGAGTCTGAATTTGCATACTTTTCAAGAGCATGCCCTTTTGGTAAACCTATTAATGTGATAGTATCAAATCTTCCATCACAATCTTCGTCTAATCCATGTAAATAAGAAACAAATTCTCTTTTAACTTTTGGTTCTAAATATATTTGCCTTCCCAGACCGTCCTGTGATATGACTGTCTTATATCCTCTGAAATTTCCTGACCTTGAAAAATAGTCTTTAGTATTCTCAGACTCTAAATAAGAGCATTCTTTTAATCCAATTATTGCTACAGTCCCAACAATACCAACTGTTAAAAGATCTCTAAATATTTTATTCATCTTAAAATCTTTTAAGGTTTAATATTTATAAATCTTTTGTTTGTGTTACCACAAAAAAGTTAATACGGAATTTATTATAATTTTTTCTTTTTTTTAGAAACCTGCTCAATCTTTCCATCACGTATTCTTAAAATTTTTGAAGCATATTTCAAGAGGCCCATATCATGTGTAACAAGAATAATTGTTTTCCCTTTTTTGTTTAATTCTTTGAATAATTTCATAATTTCTATCCCTGTTTTTGAATCCAAATTTCCTGTTGGTTCATCCGCAAGAATAACTTCTGGATTATTAGCCAATGCTCTGCCAATAGCAACTCTTTGCCTTTCCCCACCAGAAAGTTCATTAGGAAAATGATCCCTTCTATGCGTTAGTTTAACACTTTTTAAAATCTTTTCAGCTCTTGCGATTCTTTCTTCTTTGCTAAATCCATGAAAAATCATTGGAAGAGAAATATTTTCTAAAGCTGTTAAAGTAGGTATTAAATTAAAGGTTTGAAAAACAAAACCAATTCTATTCCCCCTAATTTGTGCAAGTTCAGATTCCTCAAGTTCTTCGATATTTTGTCCATCCAAATAAATTTCTCCTTCTGTGGCTAAATCCAATGCACCCACCAAATTCATTATAGTAGATTTACCGCTTCCAGACGGTCCAACGATAACTACAAAATCTCCTTTATTTATTTCAACACTAATCCCATCAACAGCCCGCACAATGCTATTTCCCATTATAAAATCTCTATGCACTTTATCAAGTTTTATTATTGTTTTTTGTTTCATGTATTTTTTTAGCATTCTAACTATTTAAATCTTATTACTGTTATCATTAAAAAATAGTGTCTTTTTTAGAGAATGCAAAACTTTTTAAAACAACTTTCACTTTTTGGGTTATGATTATACCAGTTAGATGTTTCTCATGCGGAAAGCCGATAGGGCATTTGTGGGAGCAATTTAAAAAGAGAACTAGCGAGGGAGAAGATCCAAAAAAAGTATTGGATGATTTGGGATTAGAAAAATATTGTTGTCGTTCTATCTTTTTGGGGCAAACAGATTTGATTGAATTGGTAGGAAAATTTAAGAAATCGTAATCCCTTTTATTTCAACTATTTATTTTATTTTCCACCTACTAATATAACCACATTCTTCACACACGACTCTTTTTATTTTATTTTTTATACTAATAATTTTCAATCGTGGGGAAAAACATTTTTTGCAAAATTTCTTTCTCTTTTCTTTTAATTTAATATTATGTTTCATTGCAAGTTTTTTTATTTTCTTAATTTCCTTGGGATTTTTATTTTTAATATCCTTAAAGAATTCTTCAATTTTCTCTATCGCTTCTTTTTTTGAAAGTTTTTTCATAATTTAAATAAGAATTAATATTTTATAAATTCATCATCAAAGAAGACAGCTTGATGGTTTGGCGCCTTGTAGGGCACTACTGCCATCAACGTAAGAGGCTTAACTTCTGTGTTCGGAATGGGAACAGGTGTTTCCAACTTACTATGGCCGTCTTCAATTCTTTTTGTGTTCCTTCATTTTTAAATTTTGTGATTGTTTTTCCTCACAAATGAAAACTCATACTTAAATAATCAAACCTCTTTATTTTTTCAGCAGAAGCAATCAGTGACTAAGATATCATTGTCTTTTCGGAGTCTTTTCGAAGATTCACACTGGCTTGTACTGCTAGCGATTCCGAAAAGGAATCGCTTTTTTATAACATAACTTTTAATAATCTATAATTATTTGTTCTATTGTCTTGATAAATTAAATTGTCCTTATGCGGAGATGCCGGAGTGGTCAAACGGGCAAGATTAAGGCTCTTGTGGCTTAGTGCCTACCTAGGTTCGAATCCTAGTCTCCGCATCACAAAAAACTAAAAATTCCTTTTTGAGCAATTAATAAACCAGAAATTATCACAATCATTTCTGGAACATCCACCATTATTGATAAAAGGAATATCCCCCCTCCAATAAAATCAACCCAACTTGCAAAATCTTTTAGCAAACCAAAACTCGATTTTACTAATAAAATTCCTCCTGCGATTATCAAGATATCTTTTGGAATGAGGATTCCTGTTCCTAAAAGAATTAAAATTAATCCCAGTATTAAATCAATTGCTCCCAAAATCTTTAATAACATATTTTTTAAACCGATTTTACCCTTTTTAAATATCAACTTAAGATCTAACTCCAGGAAAAAATTAAGAAAACCAAAGGTTGTCTTATGCGCCTGTAGCTCAGTTTGGATAGAGCGCCTCCCTCCTAAGGAGGAAGTCGAAGGTTCAAATCCTTCCAGGCGCGCTCAAAATTTATCGCACGTAAACTTTAAAACCCCCTTATCAATATTTATTTTATGCGTTGGTAGTTCAGTGGTAGAATCTCTGCCTTCCAAGCAGATGACCCGGGTTCGAATCCCGGCCGGCGCATATAACACTGCATTCTTGCAGTATTAAAAATTCAAATGGAACAAGAATTACAAAAAATCAATAAATTTGGGAATTTTCATGATAAGTATTACAAACTGTTACTTTTAATTCCTGCAATTATTTTAATCTTTTCAATAATTTATATGATTAATTTTTATTCTGAACATAATGATTTTATTTACAAAGATATCTCCTTAACTGGTGGAACAACTGTAACACTTTATGACCCAATAGATTCCTCTAAACTAAAACAAGAATTATCTTCTAAACTCGACGATATTAATATAAGAGAGATTTACGATTTAATAAGCAGAGAACAAAAAGCAATAATTATAGAAACAAAATCTTCTGGAGAACAAACAAGGCAGGTTCTTGAAGATTATCTAGGTTACAAATTAAACGAAGAAAACAGCAGTTTTGAATTTACCGGATCAAGCCTAAGTGAAAGTTTTTATAAACAACTTTTAATTGCAATTCTTTTTGCATTTGTTCTAATGGCCATTGTTGTTTTTATAATCTTTAGAACTTTTGTTCCATCAACTGCAGTTATTATTTCTGCTTTTGCAGATATCTTAATGACTTTGGTTTTTGTAAATATTTTTGGAATGAAAATGTCCAGTGCAGGTATTGTTGCCTTCTTGATGTTAATAGGTTATTCTGTTGATACAGATATCTTACTTACGACGAGAATTCTAAAACGAACAGAAGGAAATCTTAACCAGAGAATTTTCGGAGCATTTAAAACAGGTGTTACAATGACACTGACATCTCTTTTAGCAGTTTTGTTTGCTTTAATTATAGTAAAATCCTTTTCAATTGTATTATCTCAAATTTTTACAATCTTAGTTATTGGATTGTGTTTTGATTTGCTTAATACATGGATAACAAATGTTTCAATATTAAAATGGTATGTTGAGGAGAAAAGAAAATGAAACTAACTTTTAGAATATGGTTGTTGATAATAATTTTATTATTGTGTTTGCTTTCTATATTCGGTTTTCCTCCAACTTTTTTTCAAAAAGGTGTTTTAATTACAAGCGTTGAACAAAACTCAACCGCTTTTGAACAAGGGTTAAGACAAGGACAAATAATCCTCGAAGTTGATGGAAGTAAAATTAATAATCTTGAAGATTTTTCTAACTCTCTGCAAGGAAAATTCCTGTCAGGAGAAAAAGTAAAAACAACCCTAAAAACAAACAACGGAGAATATATTTTATATTCAGATAAATTGCCAGAAATAACTGTTTCAGATATACCTAAAACAAATATTAAAATGGGTTTGGACCTTGTAGGTGGTTCGCGAGCACTAGTTCAAGCAGAAGGAAAAAAACTATCTGCATCAGAAATAGATGATCTAATTGCTATTACAAGAAATAGATTGAATGTTTATGGTATAGCAGATATTAATATAAGGCCTGTTTCAGATTTAACCGGAAACCATTTTATGTTAATTGAAATTGCCGGAGCAACCCCAAACGATTTAGAAGAGCTAATTGCTAAACAAGGAAAATTTGAAGCAAAAATAGGTGATGAAACTGTTTTTGTTGGAGGAGAAAAAGACATAGCATCTGTTTGTAGAAACGATGCGACATGTGCAGGAATAGAAAGTTGCACCCCTTCACAAAATGGTTATTTTTGTAATTTTAGGTTTGTCATTTATCTAAGCGAAAGTGCTGCAGAAAAACATGCCGATGTGACTAGCAAGTTAGATATTAGTACAAATAATTCTGGCTATTTAGAAAAGCAATTAGATTTATATCTTGATGATAAACTTATAGATAGTCTGTGGATTAGCGAAGGATTAAAAGGTAGGGTAACAACCCAAATTCAGATTCAAGGTTCGGGAACTGGCGAATCAAGAGAAGAAGCATATAATAATGCCAAAGAGTCAATGAATAAACTACAAACAATTCTCATTACAGGAAGTTTGCCATACAAATTAGAGATAGTAAAACTAGATACAATTTCTCCCACATTAGGTAAAGATTTTATAAATTCAATTTTTTTAGCAGGATTTGCCGCATTAATTGCGGTTTCTTTAATTATTTTTCTAAGATATAAGAAAGTTAAATCTTCCTTAGCACTTTTGTTTACAAGCATATCCGAAATAATAATCATTTTAGGAATAGCTTCATTTATTGATTGGAATTTAGATCTTCCAAGTATTGCAGGAATTTTGGCAACAATTGGTACTGGAATTGACCAGCAGATTATTATCCTAGATGAATCAAGACAAGGGGAATTATTAACTATAAAACAAAAATTAAAGAGAGCATTTGCGATTGTACTTGGAGCTTATTTTACAGCTTTGGTTGCATTACTTCCATTAATGTGGGCTGGCGCAGGACTTTTGAAAGGCTTTGCAATAACAACTCTTATCGGAATAACTGCAGGGGTTTTAATAACAAGACCTGCATTTGCAGACATGATAAAGAAAATTGAGGGCTAAACATCCAATTATCTAAATTTTTAAAAATCTTTATCTTTTTAATCTGAAATGAAACCTCTTGAACATTTGATTTTCGGAATGGTATTTGCTTTAATCTTATTTGTTATTTTCCCTCAAATCAGTTTAATAGGATTTTTCTTAATTGTTGCTTCAACTGTTTTGATTGATGTAGATCATTATATTTACTATGCATATACTAAAAAAGATTGGAGTTTAAAAAATGCATACAATTGGTTTATCAAAAACGGAAAAAAATATCATAAATTATCCGAAAATCAGAAAAAAGATATTTATTTTGGAATTTGTTTTCTGCATGGAATTGAAGCAATAATCATTTTATTTGCTTTTTCATTTTATTTTACATTTTTTTTATTTATCATTACAGGTTTTATATTCCACCAATTTCTTGATTTTATTGATTTAACTTCCAGAAATCTAAGCCGCTATAAGCTTATCTCTTTAACATATTCTCTTTTTTACACAAAAAATAAAAAGCTAATTGAGGATTATAACTAATCTTTCTCAATAAATTATAAAAAGAGAATTTTAATTGAAGATAAATGGATTATGATAAGCGTTATTTTAAAATCTTAGGCCAATATGAACACAAGAATTCTAAAAGAAATCTTTTAAGGTTAAAAGAGATTTTGAAATACAAACAGGAAGGAGATCTTTTAGAAATTGGCCCTGGGCAAGGGGGTTTATTGAGTCTTGCTCAAGAATATTTTAATGTGTCTGCGATTGAAATCTCTGATTATGCGATTCATGTTTTAAAAAAGAAACAAATAAATGTTTTGAAAGGAGATATTTCTAAAATTTCTTTAAAAAAGAATACCTATGATGTTATCCTTGCGTTTAATATTTTAGAACACATGCAAGATCCTTTTAAGGTTATAAAGAATTTTTATAATTCTCTCAAACCCGGCGGAATCCTTATAGGGTCTGTTCCGAATAATATGGGGATTCTTGGAAGATTTTTTACTATTTACTCTAATTATACCGATAAAACTCATATATCTACATTTAAAACTAATAAATGGGCAAAACTTTTTAAGAGGACAGGATTTAAAATCAAATTTTTTGGAGAAATTATGTTTACAAGAAATTTTTCTTTTTATATCAAATCTTTTTTATGGAAATATTTTGGTATGAATCTAATATTTATTTGTAAGAAGCAAAATCTTTATTAATCCTTTCTTTTGGGATAAATAATGAACATTAATACTATTCGTTTTATTGATAGAGTTTTAGGGAATTTTCTTATAACTCTTTTTATTCCTTTCTGGAAACCAAAAAATAAATTAAAAAATGATCCAAAAAAAATTCTTGTTTTAAAAATCTTTGGAATGGGGAGCGTAATTCTCTGCTCAAAAGCATTTAGGGCGTTGAGGGAGAGATATCCTGAGGCAAAGATAGATTTATACACTGCGAAATCAAACAGACAATTATATGAGAACAATTCCCTTTTTAATGAAATCCATACTCTTGATTTAGGAAAAAATTTTTATTCTTTTTGGGAAATGATAAAAAATGTTTATTCTTTGAGGTCAAAAAAATATGATTTGGTTTTAGATTTTGAACCCCTTGCCCAATCCTCTGCTATTTTTACAAGATTAATAAACCCAAAAAGAAGTATAGGGTATGATCTTGGGATAAGTAAAAGAAAATATTTATTTAGTGATTCTGTTTTTTATATTGAAAAAGGCCATGTTTCAACACTTTTTCTAGACCTCCTAAAACCACTAGGTATTAGAAGGTCTTTTGATTTGGAAGCGCCAAAACCAACTGAAAAAGAAATAAAAAAAGTACAAGAATTTTTATCTAAATATAAAATAAAAAAATATATTTGTATTAACATTAATGCATCTGAGTTGTCATTGCAAAGAAGGTGGGGGTTGGTTCGATTTAGAGATCTTTCTAGAAAAATTTTAGAAGATTTCCCCCAATATTATCAATTGTTTGTTGGAGGCCCAAAAGACAGACAATATGTTCAAAAATGCATTGGGGGGATAGACAACCCAAAAATAATAAATCTCGCAGGAGCTTTTAACTTAAGAGAGCTTGTTATTTTATTAAAAAATTCAAAAGTTTTTATCTCAAATGATTCGGGTCCATTACATCTAAGTGCAACAGTAAATGTTCCTGTAATTTGTTTTTTCGGGCCAGAAACCCCAACACTTTACGGACCTTTAAATCATAAGAAAAAGGTTTTTTATAAAGGACTTTCATGTAGCCCTTGTATAAATATTAGAAATGCCAAAAAAGTTAATTGCAAAAATCCTGTTTGTTTAGATTTTTCTGTGGAAGAAGTTTTCAAAGAAGTAAAAAACTTCTTAAAAAATTAATAATTATTTGTTCTTATTAATTCTGCTAAGGAATTAAAAGTTAAAATGAAAAATAAAATTATTCCAAGGTACATTATAAAAAATGCAAATTTGTTTAATATTTTGTCTGGGGTATAAATCGGATCATAATAAAATTCATGATTTATTTGGGTGTTATATCCTACTGGATGCAAAAGAAAATATCTATTTGTTTTAAGATAGTCTAACAATGATTTGCTAAACGATATTTGTGTTTTATGAATTTTATATACTGGAATTTCTTTTGGATGGCTTATAAAAGGGTTATAAAATTTCCAATAGCCTAAATTAAATTGGACAGGATCTTTAAGGGTGTATTTCATTGTCCCTTTACTAATATTTTCATTCTCTAAATAATGGACCTCTAAATCTTTATCATAAATTATTTTAACTACCTCTGTTTGATTTTCTAATACGTTGAAATAATTTTCTAATTCTAGAGAAGATTCCTTATCTTCTATTTTTCTTATGAAGTATAAATCAATCCATATTTGATCACTAAGGTTTTGATTTAAATTCATAATTTCCTGAAATTCATAGGGAGTTATTATAGGGGCCTTAAAAAAAGATAAGAGAACATACCCCCCATAGATTCTTGGGTCCTGAATAACTAGGCTATTTTCTTGGATATTTTTTCCTACATCAAATAATTGAATGTTGGGTTTTTTATAATAGAAATTCTCATGAACCCTATAAGTTATTGAAAGGGCAAATAAGCAAAAGAATAGGAAAATAATTAATAGTCCAATAAATTTTTTTCTTGTAATTCTTATATCCTTAAAAAGAGAATAGGATATTAATGGGATAAAAAATGCCGGGAAAAATATTATTTGCTTTGGAAGCGTTAATACTGATATGAGATAAAACATGGGGAACAATAATACTAAAACCCAATATAAAAGATACTTTTTTATTAGGGGATTTTTCTGAATATTTTTAATAGAATAAATTAATGAGAAAAAGAATAGGATTGTTATGAATGGGGCAAGCGCAAAAAAATATGAAATGAGGGTAATTATATCAGGTGTATTTGCATAGTTTCCTTTCCAAAATAGTTTAAGGGGGTTAAATGATTGGTGGTACCCCGGATCCCATGAGAATAACCTGTCAGCCTTTTCATTATAAAGTCCAAACATTCTTGTAAATTGCATATCTGCATGCCCATTGTATTTGTAAAGGAGATAATTATAGATGGCTATTGGAGAAAAAGATAAAATCATTATAACTCCAAAAAGAAAAATTCTTTTCCAGAGCAATTTGTCTTTAATAACTTCTCTATAATCTTTTTTTTCAATAATGATTTTATTCCCTATCATAAACAAAACAATTCCTGGACAAAATAAAACCGTGTATGCTTTTAACATTTGAGAAACCCCGAAATATAGGAACGCAATGAGGTAATATCGGTTCTTGTTTGTTCTTTCTGCTTTTAAGAGGTAATACATCCCCATAATTAACAACAATAAAACCATCGCATGCATAAATGCAATAGTCATTTTAATGCTTCCAGAATAGAATGCAAAGAACATAGCAGAAATTAGTGCAGCTTTTTCATTTTTAAAAAATTCTTTTGTAAATAAAAATATTGCAATTATAGTTAATGTGCTTACGAATAGAGTTAGAATTCTTGCAGTAATATAACTAAATCCAAAAATAGAATACATGATACTTGTTAAAAAATACCATAATCCTGCGGATTGATTCCATGATGTTAATAACCCTGATTTTGTAAAGTTAATAGCATGAATCATATAATGGGGGGAATCTCCATCCCAGGAAATATTTATCATCGCAATAATCCTTAGGATAAGTCCTATTAAGACAATAATCCAAAGATAAAGGTGTGTTTTATTTTCTTTTAAAGATATTACGTAATCTAAAATCTTGTCAAAAATTTTGAAAAAGAATCCCTCTTCCTTAATCTCCTCCATTCTTTTAATTAAAAAAGAAAGTTTATAAAACTAATCAAATTTAAAAATCTCTTTCTTTTTATCTGTTTATGAAAGATAGTATAAAACTTAAAACTTCCTTAGTAAAGAATACTTCTTATAATTTCTTATCTAGGTTGATAGAAAGAGGAGCTTCATTAATCTTCACTATTATCCTTGCAAGATTTTTGCTTCCAGAATTATTTGGGATATACAGTCTAGTTATGTCAATTACAATGATATTTATTTCAATTATGGATTTTGGATTGAGTGGTTCTTTTGCAAGATATGTTGCCTTTGAGATTAAAGAAAAAAATAAGAAAAAAGCAGCTACATATTTTAATTATTTGTTAAAAAGAAAAATTCTTTTTTCTGTTTTAACTGGGGCATCCTTGGCATTATTGGCTTACCCCCTTTCATTTTATATTTTTAAAAAACCTATGTTATTTTCTCCTTTATTGGCTGCATCATTGTATGCCCTGTTTTTTTCTCTTGATCCATTTATACAACAATTTTTTTATATATTTAAAGAAGTCAAAATTTTAGCAATAAAAGAAGTAATTTATCAATCACTTAAACTATTTTTTATCTTATTTGTTCTTAAAATAACTTTCCCTCTTGATAAAGTTTCTTTAATATTTCTTGTTTATGCATTAGCCTCTTTTATCATTATTCTGTTTTTGCTTTATATTGCAAAATCAAAATACGGATTTTTATTCAAAAAAGAAGTTGTTGATTTTGATAGAAAAAAATTATTTAAATTTAGGGCTTATTTAACAATTGGTGCACTTTCATCAATGTTATTTGGTTATATAGATGTCTTAATGATTGGAGCACTTATTCCAGATGCATCTTATGTTGGTTATTACAGAGCCTCTTTTGGATTAGTTTTTAGTATTTCGGCTCTAATTGGATTCACAAATGTTTTATTTCCTGTTTTTGTTCAAACAACAAAAAAGCAATTAAGGCAAATTTTCTTGAAATCAATTAAATACTCTTTTATGATTTCTATACCGATATCTTTTGGTTTAATAGTCTTAAGTAAATATATTATTAGAACATTTTTCGGTTATGCTTATTTGCCTTCTTCGCCAGTCCTTTCTATTTTATCTATTGCAATAATTTTAACAGTCATTACAGATATTTTGTCTAGTCTTTTTACTGCAAAAGAAAAACCTTCTTTTTTTGTAAAATTTTTGATTTTGAGTTCTGTACTTAATATTTTCTTAAATTTTATTCTAATATCTTTTCTTATGAGATTTTCATTACTTTTCGCAATTATTGGGGCGGCAATAGCGACTATTCTAAGCAGGGCCTTTTATTTTATTGGATTATGGAAGAATTCTAAGAAAATTTTTGGGGTAAGGATGATATATTCTGATTTTTTAAAACCTTTTATTGCAGGAATATTGATGGTATTTATCTTAATTTTATTTAATAATTTGTTTGTTAAGGATATGAATATCTTTTATGGGATTATTGATATTCTTCTAGGTGCAGGATCTTATCTTGGAATTTTGATTTTGATTAAAGGACTCAGAAGAGGGGATTTAGATTTATTAAAAATTCTAATAGAAAAATCTTTTTAGATTCTTATGTTAAAATTTTTCTTTAAATCTGTTTGGATTATTCTTTTTTTATATCTTACCTAAAATTTATCCCCCTTAAAATTTTTCTTTTGTAACCTGCTAATGTTCCAAAATAACGGACAGTGGTAAAGATTAACATCCACGGGAAAAAGATTTTATAATTTTTTGTTTTAAGAGTTTTTTTAATTGCTAAGATAATGATTAATGGGGGAGAGATAACAAATAAGACCCCCACAACGAGCCAGTTTATAATTGGTATTTTTAGCCATCTAGAAAGTGAAGAGGATCCAATCCATCTGCTTTGATTATAAACAGATTTTAGTGTTTCTGGATTTTTATGATAGCAAATAGTATTTTTTGCAACAATCGGTTTTATTCTATATTTAAACCAAAATGTTTGATCATCCGCATAACCATATTTTGGATCAAATCCACCTCTCTTCAAAAAAAAATCTTTTTTAATTGCCCTAAAAATTTTAACTTTTTTAGCACCTTTTTTAGAAACCCTTATTCTTCCCCAACAATTGCTCCAGATGTTTTTTATATTCTTTGCAATTTCTGTTTCATGAGTAGTTCCAATTATCTCTTTTTTCTCGAGAGGATTTATAAGATTTTTGATATAATCTTTATCAAAAGTCATGTCTGCATCAACAAAAATAAGAATTTCCCCTTTTGCATATTTTGCCCCCAAATTCCTTGCTGCTCCAGGGCCTTTGTGTTTTTGATTTAATATTCTTATTTTTCTATCTTTTTTAGAGAATTCTCTTATCTTCTTTATTGTTTCGTCCGTGGAGCCGTCATCAATAATAATTATTTCAAAATTCTTATAGGTTTGCCTTTCTAAAGATTTTAAACAATCTAATATGTCTTTTTCCTCGTTATATGTGGGGATTATAATGCTTATCATTTTTATAGATAAGATAACAAAGATTATAAATTTAAATATATTTGTCTTCTTATGAAAAATATCCAATTTTCTATTATTATCCCAGTAAAAAATTGTTCTAAAACCCTTACAGATACGTTGAGGTCCATATTTAATCAAACTTATAAGCATTATGAGGTTATCGTAGTTGATGATGGTTCTACCGAGGATATAGAAAAAATTATTAAAAGCAATTAGGAAATTTCCTGAGGGATTTCATCATGAAGCATTAGTTAAAATCATTAAAGATAATTTTAGATTTCGGTGTTTTGTTTTAAATAGTTTTTTTATTAAGATATAATGGTGATGTGACTCCTTGTCTTATGAAATCCCATATTGTAGCCGGAAATATCTTGAAAGATTCTCCAACAAAAATTTGGAAGTCTTCTCTCGCAAAAAAAATAAGGCAAGATATAAAAAAATGCCCCGGATGTTTAAATACATGGGGTATTGAATGGAGTTTAGCATCTTCTGTTTACCCATTTATTCCATTCGTAATAAAAAAACCATCCATTTTCTTTAGGAAAAAATAGTTTCTTTAAAAGACAAAAAAGCATAATATAATCTTTTTAAAAAATCTTTATTAAACCGAATATTTTTAATCGAAATTTTTTTATTATTTTCTTTTGAAATAAATACATCTATAAATACTCTCAATACCGCCAAAATTTTTGATTTTAAATTTAGGTGTTTAAAACTAAATAAGAGCAAACCTTTTTCTTTTTCTTTGAATAAATTTAAACTTTCTTTTCCTTTAGAAATTTTAAAGGAATATCCTCCATAATGGATTAGTTTAATTTTTCCATTATAAATTACCTTAAATCCGGCTTTCCTTGCTCTAAACCCATAATCTAGATCATCTCTCCCATAAAAAAATCTTTCATCAAAAAATCCTACTTTTTTAATTACTTCTTTTTTTATAAACATAGCAACACCATTTATTGCAGGAACTTCCCTAATAAAGTCATATTGTCCTTTATCCAACTCCCCCTCGCTTTTTAATCCATAAAATAAAAACTGTAACCTTTTATTTTTAGAAGTAATTTTTATTCCAATAATGCCTATTTTATTATCTTTCTCTGCTGTTTTTATTAGTTCCCTTATCCAATTTTTATTTGGGATAATGACATCATTATTTAAGCTTAAAATATAATCTGATCCATCTTTTATGGCTTTTTTAATTCCTTTGTTAACTGCATACGCAAATCCATAATTTTTGTTTAGGGCAATTATTTCTATTGAAGGATAATTCTTTTTTATGAATGATATAGTACCATCGCTTGAGCCATTATCTACTAAAATTATTTTTAGGTTTTTATAGTCTGTTTTTTTTAGTGATTCCAAACATTTTTTTAATACTTTGAGCCCATTGTATGTAGGGATTATAATTGAAACTTTTTTCATTTTACCCACCATCCTAAACTCGAATCAAATGAATTATCACACCTATTGCATATTGGCATTGAAAAATCTCCTTCTAATTGTCTTTTTCGTATATCATTTATTTTTTTCCCTTCAAATATTTCTTTAGCATTTTTGTTTAATATATTTCCTAATTTAATCTTAGATTCATAGTCCCTACAACACATTATTAAATTCCCTTCAACGTCTATTGTGATGTACTGCCACAAAGCATTGCATGCCCATCTTTTTATTTTAAAGGGTGTTTGAACAGCAAAGTTTATTTTTTGTTTTCCCGCCCAGTTGGAAGGAGGATAAATCATTACTGAATCTGCCTTGTTTATCCAAAATTTTTGAAATTCTTCTACATCTTTTTCATTTTCCTTTAAAATCATTAGGGAAATGTTGACAAGAGGCCACTTCTTTTTTAGTTCTTTTCTTCTCTTAATAAAATTTAAAACATTTTTTACTGTTTTATTGTAATTAAGCCCCATCATTTTTTTGTAAGTTTTCTTTGTTCCATTTATACTAAAATTTATTTTATGTAATTTTGTTTTTAATAGTTCTTCAGCTATTTTTTTATCTAATAAAGAAGCATTAGTGTAAATATCAATTTGTAATTTGGGATATAATCTGTTTATGAATTTTATTTTTTTTACTATTTCTTTATCTATTAATGGTTCTCCAAATCCTGTAATTATAATTGTTTTTATTGAGGGATAATCTTTAAGGACTCTCTTAATTGTTTTTTCAAACTTTTTTTGGTCCATTATTTTTTGTTTTCTTTTCATAGAAGTATGCGGACACATAATACACCTAGCATTACAGATATTGGTGTTTTCTATTTGTAGGAATTTTGGTCTTATTTTTTTAGATAGTTTTTTTATTCTTTTCTTATAAATAAGAATATAACTTGTGCTATTTACCCACTTTTTTAAAGGGGTCTTAGCTAAAATAAATTTTATCCCTATTCTTCTTAAATTTCCATCTAATTTTTTATAATATTTTGCTTCTTTTATTAAATGTTTTAGATTCATTAAATTTAAAATCCCACCCACTTTTATAAATATAATGAAAATCCTTGAACTATGCCCCTTTTCAGCAGGTATTTGCGGAGTTTGGATAAGGGTAAAACAAGAAGCAGAGCAACTTGCAAGAAAAGGGCACGATGTCTATGTTTTTTCTTCTAATATTGAAAAAGGAACAAACAAAATTGCTAAAGAAAAAGAAGTCGTTGGGGAAATAAAAATTAGGAGATTTAAATCACGCCAGGATTTTATAAGCAAATTTATTTCTAGAAATGTAATCTATTTTGATTTTGAAAAAGAACTTATCAAATTAAAACCGAGTAGGGTAATTACTCATCTCTTTCATCCCCATTCTTTCAAGGTTCTTAAAATATGCCAAAAATTAAAAATTCCTTGTTATATTGTTCCCCATGCTCCTTTCGAAGTAAAGAGAAATTCTATTCTCTCAATATTGACAAAAACCTATTATTTCTTTAAAGTAAAACCAAAAATTAATCAATTTACAAAAATAATTTCAATTACAAAATGGGAACAACAACATCTTAAAAAATTAGGAGCTTTAAAAGAAAAGATAGAATACATTCCAAATGGGATTCCAGATAAATTTTTTAAACAAACGATTAAACCCCCTCATAATAGGAAAATCCTTTTTTTAGGACGAATTGCTCCAATAAAAAATCTTGAAATTCCTATTGAAATAATTAATCACTATGAAAAAAATCTTTTTTTTGAAATTATCGGTCCTATCGAAAACGGGTACGAAAAAATAAAAAAATATTCTTCAGGAAAAATTAAATTTTTAAATCCTATCTATGATTTAGACAAAAAGATAAAAAAATTACAGGAAGCAGATATTTTTGTTCTTCCAAGTAAAAGAGAAGCTATGCCCCAAGCATTAATTGAAGCAATGGCTTTAGGGAAAATTGTGATTTCTTCTAATACTCTTGGAGCAAAAGAAATAATTAAAAATAAAGAAAATGGATTTTTGTTTAAGGTTGGAGATAAGAATGATTTTAAAAAAACTCTGGACTATGTATTTTCTTTATCAAATAAAGAATTAGTTAAAATCCAAAAAAATGCAAGGAAAAGTGTAGAAATCTTTAAATGGAGTAAACTTTCTGTAAAATTGATTAATTTATTAAAATGATAAGCATAATAATAACAGCATATAAGGAATCAAAAACAATTGGTAGGGCAATAGATTCTTTTTTATCAAATAATTTAAAAGATTATGAAATTTTAGTCTTGGCACCAGATAAAGAAACCTTAGATATTGTAAAAAAATATTCTAAAAAAAACCCAAAAATTAAAACACTTAAAGACTCTGGACAAGGAAAACCTTCTGCATTAAATCTCGCCTTTAAAAAAGCAAAAGGAGAAATTTTAATTCTTTCTGACGGAGATGTATTTATAGATAAAAATGCTCTCAGATATTTATTAAAACCATTCAAAAACAAAAAAATTGGTGCTGTTTCAGGAAGGCCCATTTCTATAAATAATAGGAATACCAAATTAGGATATTGGTCACATCTACTTACAGATATAGCTGATAAAAGGAGAAAAAAAGCAATAAAAATTAAAAAAAGATTTTATTGTTCGGGTTATCTTTATGCAATAAGAAATATAATTAAAAGGATTCCAGAAGAAACCCTCTCTGATGACGGATTAATCTCCCATATGATTTACTCAAAAGGATATTTAATAGATTATTCCCCAGAAGCAAAAGTTTATGTTAAATTTCCAACAACTCTTAGGGATTGGATTAATCAAAAAAGACGTTCTGCTGGAGGATATAACCAAATAAAAAAATGGACTAAGAAAGAGATGCGTTCTTTTTCAAAAGAGTCTCTCGGAATTTTACAAGTTTTGTCCTACCCAAAAACAATAAAAGAATTTCTTTGGACAATAGAACTTATTTTAATTAGGGTTTATTTGTGGTTTTTGATTTTTAAGGATATAAATTTGAAAAAAAAGAAATTTAAAAAAATCTGGATAAGAATTGAAAGTACAAAATAATAAAAACCTAAAAATTATTTAATATTATGGAATCTGAAGAAAAAATTCTTGAAAAAAAAGAGAAAATAAAAAATTGGCTTAAGGACCCATATAATCAAATATCTGTTTTTCTTGGAATTGCTGTAATTTTCGTTTATCTTTACTATTTTTTTAAGCTTGGAAACCAGCCAATTTGGTGGGATGAAGGAGATTATTTAGCTATAGCAAAAGTTTGGGGGCTGAATCAACCAATACCAGAATGGTGGGAACATTTTATCTTAATGCGACCATTATTCATCCCTTTTATATGGAGTTTATTTTTTAAAATAGGATTAGGTGAAACAGCAATCCGGTTTTTTACACTTCTTATCCCGTCAATATTAACTTGTTATTTGGTTTACCGAATATCTGAGTATCTTTTTAATAAAAAAATAGCAATAATTTCAACTTCTATTTTCTCCTTTAATTGGGTTTGGGTGTTTTATTCATTTAGGCTTTTAACAGATATTCCAAGCACTTTTTTTGGAACCTTAGCTATTTTCTTCTTTTTGATTTATTATGAAGGAAAACAAAAAAATTTTGGACTTTATTTTGCAGTCTTTTTTGGAATTTTATCTTTTCTTGCAAGATATACTGGAGCTTTAATTTTAATTTCCATAGCAACATACATGTTGATTACCGAAAGAATGTCTTTATTTAGAAAAAAGCAATTTTATATCGCAATAATCTTGGGTCTTCTTTTTTTAAGTCCTTTCTTTTTATTTAATCAATCTCATTTCGGAAATATTTTTCCGGCACTAGGTTTTTATCATGGTTCAAATCCCACTGTTAAACAAAGCCCTTTTGGATGGAATGTCCTCACTTTTCATCTTCCTCTTTTATTGAATAATTTTTTAATAATCTTTTTCATCATCGGATTTATTTTGATTCTGCAGTTATTCTTTTATATTGATTTAATTTTTCTACAAAAAAATAAATCTAGAAATCATTTGCTTTTTATCTTCTTAAATTTATTAATTCCCGTCTCTTATTTTATTTTTGGAATAAAAAATATTGATGCAAGATATCTTTTAATTTTATTTCCAACTATTAGTGTAACTTCTGCATATGGAGTTAATTATCTTCTAACAAAATTATCTTCTTTTTTTAATAAAAAAACCTCAACTCTTTTATTTATTATTCTTTTTATTGTAATTCTTTCTTTTTTTCAGATAAAATCCTCTAATAATTTTATTGATGCTAAATTTGGAAGTTACCAGGAATTAAAAGATGCAGGTTTATGGTTAAAACAAAGTACCCCAAAGGATGCAAAAATTATAACTGCTTCAATCGTCCAAATGCAATATTACTCTGAAAGAAGTTGTTATGATTTTTATGTTAGAAATGAAACAGATCCTAATGGGGTCCATAATAAAACCCTTTTTGATAAAAAAATTCAAAAAATTAAGCCTCATTATTTTATTATACATGGATTTGAACCTGCATTTACCCCTCAATGGGCTTATACTTACCCTCAACAGCATAATTTGACTTTTGTAAAAGCATTTTATAGGAATGGGCAACCAACACTTATAATCTATAAATTTAATAACTAGTTTTTTAGAATATACAAATTTAAAAATAAGGATTGAAAGTAATTAATATGTACATTCTTGGTTTACATACCCATCATGATGCAGGAGCCGCTTTAATAAAAGATGGCAAAATAGTTGCTGCTGCAGATGAAGAACGGTTTACTCGGATAAAACATTGGGGCATGGATTTTCCAGAATTATCAACAAAATTTGTTCTTGATTTTGAAGGAATTTCTTTAGAGGATGTTGATTATATTGCAATCCCTTCTAAATATGGTATTGGAAGGATGATTGCTACCGCCTTTGACAACATTGGAAGGCCAGAATATATTTTAAAATTGATTAAAATGCTTTTAAAGAAAGAAGCGGGTAAGGGAAATATCTATTCAAAAATTAATCACTTTGTAAAATCAAAAAAAATACTCGGAGTAGAACACCATTTGGCTCATGCCGCTTCAGCTTTTTATACGTCTGGTTTTGATAAAGCAACAATAGTTACATTGGATGGTATTGGAAATGGCCTATCTGGAAGTGTTAACTACTCGGTATCTAAGGGAATAAAGAGAATCAAAAATATTTATGAAAGCGGTTCAATGGGCCATTATTATGAAGCTCTTACAGATGGGTTGGGATTCTCTATCTATAATGATGAATATAAAGTAATGGGCTTAGCAGCATATGGGGATCCAAAATTTGCAAGCAAAGAGGCATATAAACTTGTTCCGAAAGCAAAAGGGCTTGGGTTTAGTGGAAGATATTGGAATTTATACGGGGGGTGGATAAATAATCAATTAAGAGGATCTGTAGCAGAAGCAGCATATTTTAGATTCTTAAGTTATAAATATGGGAGTAAAAATACTGCTGCAGCAGGACAGAAAGTTTTTGAAGACCAAATTTTAAAATGGTTATCAAATGTTCTCAATAAAACAAGAAATATGAATTTAGTTGGTGCAGGAGGATGTTTCCTTAATGTAAAACTAAATAAGAGGATAAGAGATAATTTTGAAGAAATAAATTTTATACCCTTTCCTCATTGTGGTGATGGGGGTTTAGCCTTAGGTTCTGCATTACAGATTCAGAAAGAGTTAAAACCCAAGATAAAATTCAAAAAAATGAAACATGTTTATTTTGGAATTGGATTTACAAACGAAGAATTAAAAAAAGAATTAGATAAGACAATAAAAGAAAACAAAAAAATAAAATATCGTGAATATGATGATATTTCGGGCATATGCGGGGAACTATTAACAAAAGGGAAAGTTATTGGGTGGTTTCAGGGTAGGGCAGAAATTGGTCCAAGAGCCTTGGGCGCAAGATCCATCTTAGCAGATTCTAGACATGTTAAATTTCGTGATAGGGTTAATATTGCAGTAAAGTTTAGAGAAGAGTGGAGGCCTTTTTGCCCCTCAATGTTAGATGAAGCAAGAAAAGAATATTTAATAAACGATTGTTATGCTCCTTTTATGAACCTTTCTTTTGATGTTCCCAAACAAAAAATTAAAGAAATCCCTGCAGTGGTTCATGTAGATGGAACAACAAGGCCACAAACAGTTAGGAAAGATGTTAATGAGAAATATTGGAAATTGATAAAATCTTTTGAGTCAGAAACAGGAATTCCTGTAATTTTAAATACAAGTTTCAATAGAAAAGGAGAACCGATTGTTAATTCTCCGAGGGATGCTATTAATTGTTTTCTTGGGACAAACCTGGATTATTTAGCGATAGGAAATTTTTTGGTAAGTCGAAAAAGATGATTATTTTTTGTATCCTACAATAAATATTGTCATAAACCCTTTTTTCTTTTTTAAATATTCTTCATCTCTTTTTTTATCAAACCATTTTTTGCAAGGGATTTCTGAATTAAAAATCCATTTGCAAGGGTAAAATAAGGTCATGCTAAGTAACTCCCAAAACCCTCCTTTTATTCCTATTTTATCGACGACAAATCCCTCACTTTCGAGCATTTTTTTTAATTTTTTTATGTGATAATGCCGATGCCCAAAATACCATGCCGGGTCAAAAAATTTTGAGAAATTATTTGCAGGAGTGGTGATAATCAAAGTCCCCCTTTTTTTCAAAACCTTTTTTATCTCTCTTAAAGCATTTTTTTCAGTATTTTTTGGAATATGTTCAATTACATCAAACATTACAACTATGTCAAAATAATCTTTCTTAAATTTCTTTAAATTTAATGCAGAGCCTCTTTCAAAATAACAATTCTTTTCTTTACATTCACTCTTTGCAATTTCCAGATCTTTTTTATTTAAATCAATTCCAACAATCTCTTTTGATTTTTTCCCTATTTTTTTCTCAAACCACCCATAACCACACCCAATATCGAGAATTCTTTTATTTCTAAAATCTGCTATTAGTAAACAGGCTTTGTGCCTTCCAGTTAATCTTTGTTCTATTGATGTTTTAAATTTCATTTTTTCTTTATAACTAATTCCCATTCATAATAGCCAATTATCGGTATCTTAAAAATTCTTAATTTACTAAAAAATTTAATTTCAAAAATATCTCTTCTTACTTTCAATATTCTAAAAATCGGCTCTATTATTGGAAACCAAAGCATATTCTTCTTATTTTCTATAATTTGAAAATTTTCTTCTTTTAAAATATTTATTAGTTGGTCGTCTGAAGTATACTCTCTTACATGTTCTGGATGTAATCTCCATTTACCATCTTTTTTGTAAAAATACCATCCATATCTTTTTTTAAAAATAGTTGAAATATATGCAATACCATCTTTCTTTAAGACTCTTGAAATTTCTTTTACCATCTTTTTGTCATCTTTAACATGTTCAATTACTTGTGTAGATACTAAAAAATCTATCGAACCCGTTTGTATGTTTTTCATTTCCATGGCATTATTAATAAAGCATTTAAATAAAGGATTTATTCTTTTAATTTGTTTGATCCTATGTTTAGAGATGTCTATTACATATACCTCCATGTTTTTAAGATAGCCTTTTTTATTTAGGAAATAGACTAATCCTCCGTCCCCCCCCAACGTCCAAAAAAGATTTGGGGTTCTTTAAGAATAAATACTGTAACAGTAATTGGGAAAAATCTTCGTGGTAATATAAGATATTCTTTTTTGAAAAATTTTCTTCTTCCATTTTTTATTTTTATAATTTTCTCTTCAAAAAATTAATCCCTACAAGGATTCTTAAGTAATACATACCAAATGTTAAAACTGGATGAGCAATAAGCTTTTTCCATTTGCCTCTTTCAATAAAAACCCCTAAGAATCTATAATAAATTCCAAATTGTTTTTTGATATCTTCATCTTTTTCTCCCCATTTTTTAATATATTTATCAAAACTTTTTGAATAATATCTTTTTTTTGAAAGATATTTCTTCAAATTAAATTCAGATTCATTGTGATAAATAACACACCCATATTTTTCGGGTTTTAATCCTTTTTTTATTACCAAATCCTTTAATTTCCACTCATTAAAATTTTCCTCTTTTTCTTTTAATAAACCAATTTTTCCTATTTGTTTTATTCTTTTATCCAAATCCCAATCCTCTGGACCACTCATTGTTTCATCAAAACCACCTACTTTTACAAAATCTTCTCTTACCAAAAACCTTACCCCATCAATTACAGTTCCATTATAAAAACTTCTTTCAAATCTTCTAACTGAGCTAAAGAAACCTTTTCCTAAAACAATTTCTGGAATATGTAATGCAGAATACTTTCCAGTTTCCATTTTTTCAACACATTTCTCTATTATAGAGGGGGATAAAATCATATCTGCATCGAGGAATATTACAAATTTCCCCTTTGCTTTTTTAATTATTCCATAATTTCTCTGTGCAGATCTTTCAGGACCTTTATTGAAAACTTTTTTAGTATATTTTTTAGAAATTTCTTTTGTTTTATCTTTAGAATTGTTATCTACAACAATTATTTCAATATTTTTATATGTTTGGCATATTACGCTTTTTAAGCAGTTTTCAATATTTTTTTCTTCATTTCTTGTGGTTATAATAACAGACACTAGTGGATTTTTCATTTTATCTCCTATTAGAAAAATCTTTTAAATGTTTGCCCAATATTTTTTTAGCTGCCCTAAAAATATACTTCATGTCATCAAGATTTCTTATCTGGGTGAATTGCTTAAAAATAAATCGAGGATTAAAGGCTAATTTATATAATGAAGAAACAAGTTCTTTTATCTCTTCTTCTGTAAGGGGAGATTTCATGATCTTTTGTCTCATATCAAATTTTTCCCATTCACCCTGTTTTACTTCCAATAAATTTTCTTTTAAGCATTCTTTATATAACCGAGTATTTGGGTATGGTATTATTATTGTTGCTTGAAGTGTGTCTGCATAACCTTTATTAAAAAGTTTTTTTGCTAAATCAATAGTTCTTTTTGCCATTTCATAATTTTCCCAAGGATAACCAATCATGCATGTTAGATGCGGATTTAATCCTGCTTGTTTTGCCCATTTACAACCCTCTTCAATATCCTTAACTTTTATTCCTTTGTTGATTTTATCTAAGGTTTCCTGGTTTGCGGATTCTAAACCAAATAATAAAAATCTAAATCCTGCTTTTCTCATTAATTTGTAGTCTTCTAATTTTAAAACACCAAATCTCATATTGCAACTTATTCTTACTTTTTTATTTAATCCAGACTTAATCATTAATTTACAGAATTTTTTTAACCAATCTCCGACAGGAAATGTTCCCGTGTCATCCATTATCTCTCTTATTCCATATTTCTCCACAAGAAATTTAATTTCTTCAAGCACTAGTTCTGGTTTTCTTGTCCTATATTTTGGAAAAAGATTTGGCCATGAACAAAATTTACATTTTCCCCACCAGCAGTCTCTTCCTGCAATAATGTATGTTCCCGGCAAATATTTGTAATTTCCATTTTCTTTATAGAGATACCACATTGTTAACTCTCTATCAATGAAAGGTAAATCATTTAAATCATGGGATAATTCAAATTTACCAGTGTTTTTTATTTTGTTCTTTTTTTTATACCATATTCCCTTCCCAAGTTTTTTGTTTTTTGATAAATATTCACAAATTGATAATAATCCAAAATCATAATCCCCCCCTGTTATGACAAAATCGGTTTTAGAATTCTCTAAACTTTCTTTTGGAAACTCTGTTACATGGTCTCCCATTAAGACTATTTTTGTTTTTGCCGATTTCTTTTTTATGTCTTCGATTACTTTCCAGTGCATTTTAACGACAGGCGTTTTTGTTTCAATTGCAATGACATCTGGCTTTATTCTCGAAACTCTTCCAATCCATTTCTCATAACTTTCTTTTTTAGCAATAGCATCATCCCAAAAAACATCATAACCTTTTTTGGATAAAAGGGTCGCTGCATATGCCGGAACCATTGGATAAATGACAGAATGCTGGCTAAACCATTGAAACTGCCTGTTTTGTCCTATTTGTGCAGTTCCTTTCTCGGATTTTAATGGGGGATAACTTATGAAAACTTTCATTTTAAATTATTGTTTTTTTAAAATATTCAATTGTATTTTTTAAGCCTTCTTCTAATTCTATCTTTGGCTCCCATCCAAAAAGATTTTTTGCAAGAGTTATGTCTGGTTTTCTTCTTTTAGGATCATCTTTTGGTAAATCCTTAAATATTATTTTACTCCTGCTCTCTGGGATTAATTGAAGTATTTTTGTTGCAAGTTCTGTTATTGTAACTTCCCTTGGGTTCCCTGTATTGATAATTGGCAATTTTTCCCGTCCAAGGATTTTTAATTGATTATATAATTCTTCTTTTTCTTTTTCCATAAATTTTATTAGAATATTTATTAAATCTTCAATATATTGAAAACTTCTTGTTTGGTTCCCTGTACCATAAATTGTGATATCTTGATTTTTTAATGCTTGCATAATGAAATTGCTTACAACACGCCCATCGTTTGGATGCATATTTGGACCATATGTATTAAAAATTCTTACAATTCTAACATCTACATCATATTCTCTTAAATAATCCATACAAAGTGTCTCAGAAGCTCTTTTACCTTCATCATAACAACTTCTTATCCCAATTGGATTAACATTCCCCCAATAACTTTCTTTTTGAGGATGTTGGAGAGGGTCTCCATAAATTTCAGAGGTAGATGCATGTAAAATTTTTGCTTTGGTTTTTAGTCCTAATTCTAATACATTTATAATTCCCATTATTGATGTTTTAATTGTTTCAACAGGATTTTTTTGATAATGAACTGGCGATGCAGGGCAAGCAAGATTGTAAATCTCATCAAACTGTCCCCAAAATGGTTTGGTAATGTCATGCAGTATAAAACTAAATCGTGGATTATCTAAAAGCCCATAAATGTTTGATTTGTTTCCTGTAAAAAGGTTGTCCATTACAGTAACTTCATAGCCTTTTTCTAAAAGCTCTTTTGCTAAATGTGAACCAATAAACCCCGCTCCACCAGTTATTAATATTTTTTTCATCTTAATTCGCTTTTTATTTTTTTAGAGAAAAATCCTTCTATAAATTTAATTCCATATGTTATATGAGATAAAAAAGTAATTATCATTGTCAAAATTCCTATTCTTAAATCAAGCGTTCTTATGAAAACATCTATACAAATAAAAGAAAAGTAAATTATTAGTAAGATAATCCATATTTTTAAGATAATTATATTAAAAAAAGAACCAATTAATAACAAAAAATTTACTATAAAAAATAAAGATGGTATAAAATAATTTATTTTTCTTGATGTTTCAGGAAATTTTTTTGCAAAATACCCCCGATGCTTCCCATAATTTGCAATTTGTTTTAAATGTGGTTTGAACAACTTTCTTCTATGGTGGTAAACTATCAATTTATTAGAATACCAAATCTTATGTCCTTTTTTTATTAATTCTAAACAAAATTTGGTATCTTCGCCAGGCCAGAATTTGTTATCAAATCCTCCAACTTCAAAAAAAGATTTTTTTGAAACAATTAAATTGACTGAAGGAAAATCTTTAACATAAAAAGATTTTTTGTCTGGTTTATATCTAAAACTAAGTCCTCCTCCCCCAAAAAGAGTTTCATAAAATAATCCTGATGCTTTTTGAGAGATAGAATCGTTTTTCGGGGTGATCGCAGGACCACCAATTGCAGAAACCTTTTTTTCTACAAAAATTTTTTCTGCAGTTTTTAACCAATCTTTTTCTGGATATGCATCATCATCTAGGAAAGCAAGATATTTTCCTTTAGCCTTTTTAGCTCCGATATCTCTTTTAATTGCAGGGCTTACTTTTCCTGTTGCAATAATCTTTATTTTTTTATTTTTTGCATAACTCGGAATTTTTTGCGGCTTTTTATTAGGAAGTATTATCACTTCATAATCTTTATAATTCAAATTAAGAATTATTGGAATAGATTCTTTTAGATAATCATTAAATTCTTTTACAGGTATGATTATTGAAAATTTAACTGTCATAGTATCTTAAAATTTTTAATCTATAAAAAATGGCTGCAGTATCCCATAACATCCAAAATACCGCAGAGATATTTACAGTGCTCTTAAATCTATAATTCATAACAATTGGCGCCTCAACTATTTTAAAATTATGTTTGTTTGCTAAAACTAATAACTCCAAATCAAATGCGAATTTTTTGACTACGATTTTTGGCATAATTTTTTCCAGAACATTCCTCTTAAACAATTTTATCCCAACCTGAGTGTCCTTAACATTTAGATTAAATAAAATCTTATTAACGAGTTGATATGTTCTGCTCATAATTCTTCTTATAATGGGATAATAGACTTTTGATTTGGGGTGCCTTTTACTTCCAATAACTATATCTGCTTTTTCAGATTCCATAATTGCTAAAAAATCTTTTAATTGTTTTGGATTTAAATCCCTTCCAGAATCTACAAAAGCAATATAATCCCCTCTCGTAAACTTAAAACCGTATTTTATTGCATTTCCCTTGCCCCTATTTTTACGATATCCAACAACCCTTACTTTTTTACTTTTGAATTTTTTAGCTTCTTTAAAACATCCATTTTCACTTCCATCATCTACGACTACTATCTCGTAATCCTTTGTTACTTTTTCTAATGATTTGATTGCCTCTTTCAGATTTGTCTGTATATCCTTTGAATTATACATAGGCATTATGATTGAAAGTTTCATTTTTTAGACAATAAAAGTACCCCTATAAAGCTTATTATTGTGGAGAACATAAATCCCATACTAAATTGTTCTATAGTTTTATGAAACATTGAAAAAATCATTATTTGTAATCCAAGAAGCAAAATCATTATAATCAAATGGTTTTTTTTGAATTTATCTGTAGAAATCATCTGAAGCAAAAAGATATTTATTAGGGAGATAAAGCTAAAAGCAATGCCGATATAAAGAAGGATATTTGAACCAGAAATATACTCCTCCCCGAATAATATTTTCACAATTAACTCTGGAAACAACAAAAAGAAAAATAGTGAAATTCCACAGATTAAACAAATTAATAAAACAGATTTTCTAAAAACTCTTTTTGTTTGGTGTCCTTTTGCAAATTTTTCTGAATTTATAGGAAGCATTACATTTCCTATTGCCATTGTAAAAAATAAAATTATCTTTCCGATCATTGAAATTACGGCATATTTTCCTGCAATTTCTGGAGAGAAAAATGCTTTTGCAAAAATG
The DNA here is from genome assembly GCA_017609175.1 of Candidatus Pacearchaeota archaeon. Classification (GTDB taxonomy): domain Archaea; phylum Nanobdellota; class Nanobdellia; order Pacearchaeales; family GW2011-AR1; genus JAFCEJ01. Next base: position 122,909 of record JAFCEJ010000003.1, on the reverse strand, counting down.
ACATCTAAACTGAAAATAAATACAAAAATAAACATCGCAAAAAAATCAATTCTATTATTTTTCATAAAGATATCTATTTTCTCTTCAGTTTTTTTAGCTTTTAAAACATCTTTTATAAATAAAAGGGCGATTATAAATGAGATTATTATTCCAAAGATAAAACCAAGTACTGCTCCATAAATTTTCAAACCTAAAAGGACAAGAAAAACACCAATTGAAAATTTGAAAAAACCATTAACAAAAATACTAAATCCTAATGCATTAAACTTTTTTAATCCTTGTAATATTCCGAGTCCAATTGATTGTAAAAATCCTCCGAATATAAAACATCCTGTCAGAATTAACACACCTACACTAATCCCAAGATATTTTGATAAAAACAAAGAAATTAGACTAAAAATAAAAAAGATAATTATCGCTATAATCATTACCTTTTTTATGAGGAATAAAAATAGTCCCTTTATTTTTCTAATATTTTTTTGGGCATTAAATTTAGCAGTATGTTTTGCAACAATGGTTTGTATTGATATTAGCGGGACTCCAAAAACTAAAATAATATTTGTAACTACAGCAAAAGCACCGTATAGAATTGGACCAAGTAGTTGGGCCATAGTAAACTGAAACAGATATCCAAAAAAATTTCCTAAATTTAACAGAATAATTAAAATTATGCTTCCTTTATACAACTCATTCGAGAATATTTTTTTCAACATCTTAAAACAAGTAATTTCTAAAAATCAAAAAACCTACAATTATTATTAGGATTTGAAACAAATTTATTAAATAAACCACATCTTTTTCATAAACCTTATGGTCTTTTTTTATTTTTTTTAAAATTTTTATTGCCAAATGTTCTAACCCATATATTTTTTCATGGGGCATTTCCAGGCTCCCATCTTCATTTATTTTGGCAAAACTCTGTTTTTTTAAATTTCCTCTTAATTTTAACCCTGTTTCAAGAACATATGGGATAAAAAAGAAAACAGCAATTTTTTCAATATTTCCTAAAATTGCTATTGTCGCAATTAATGCTCCAACAGGGTATGTTAAACTATCTCCCGGAAAAACTTTTGCAGGATATTTGTTAAAAATGTAAAAAGCAATTAAACAAACAGTCATAATTAGACAAATTATGCTTAACCAACCATTATTCGTAAACCATGTTACAATTGCTAATGCAAATAAAATCAAGCTTCCTTGACTTGCTTCTAACCCATTATATCCTGCTAAAAAATTAAATGTGGCAGAAGCACCAATGATCCCCAATGGAATAAAAAGTAAGGGATATAATAACCCAAATTCAATTCCCATCATCATTGACTCCCCCGCATTTATTACCATTAAAGGAATTGCTGCAAAAAATAAAAAGAAAATCCTAATTTTTTTATTCAATCCAATTTTCCATCCAAGAATATCATCTACAAGCCCTACAAGACCAATTATTAAAATAACATTTAATAAAGAAAAAATTTCAATTAAATTTTCTGTCGCTTTAAAATAAAATGTTTTTATAGCAATATATGTTAATACCCCCAAGGTGAAGGCAAAAAGTATTGGAATACCGCCTGCTTCTGCTATTTCTTTCTTTGAAAGTTTATTCATATCTTTTCCAATAATTCCAGATTTTTTCGCTCTTTTTATCCAAACAGGAATGAAAAATAATGTTACAAAAAAACTTAATAAAATTGGAATTAATAATATTTTCTCCATTTTAATTATTGTATTTACTTTTATCTGCAATTTCTAATTTTTTATTTGGATATGTTTTCAAAAGATATTCTTGGTTTGGTTTTATGTTTTCTGGATAATTTATCTCCCAGATTTTAATCGGCCCCTGAAATCCCTGATAATATATGAATTCTCCCATATCCTGTCCTTGTTGTCTTAGATTTTCAACTATTAAATTACTTTCAGTGTGGACTAATTTGAAATATTCTGATTTTTTGTCAAATAAATATAGGTTAATTAAGTTTGAATGAATTGTTCTTTTGCTAAGATAATACAACGCACCTATTTCATTAATTCTTATGTTATTGTCTCTTGTTATATCTGCTTTTGGATAAATAAATATTCCTGCATCTAATCCAGAACCAAAGTCATATAATTTATTTTTATAATAAGCATATCTTAATGGAATTCTATATTGCTGATTGTTGTATATAAAAATTGCTTCTGGTTGGAGAATTTTTCCTGTTTTATCTTTTCTTAAAATAATTGCTCCGACACTTGCTTTTCTTTCAGGAAGGAAAATGTCTTTTCCATTTTCACTCCAAATTATATCTTCATCAACTAATGCCCCACCAAAATAAGTATATATTATTTCATCCTTTGTTTCACGGGTTTGTTTCTCATTCATAAAAAAGTTAGTAATCCAGGAGAACCTGTCATAATTTTCATCAGAACCGATGCTTGAAAAGGCAGTATACTTTCCAAGTTCTGTCGAGTCAATTAAAAGATGTGTTCCATTGTGGGTATAAAGAAATTCTAATGCATCTTTTTCATTTGTTCCTGTTAGGACATACCTTCCCATTAAATAATTCCAATAGACAATCGCATTTCCTCCATCTAAAATTGTTGCTCTTTCACCAATACTTTGGATCCAATAACCATAATCCCACCAATGGGCAAAAACAGCATCCTTTGAAGTATTCTCTCTGACCCAACTCATTGCTTTTTGCCATTGCATATTATACATACTCGGAGCGAAATTTTCTGAGGTATATCTGTCCTGCTTATAATATGTCCAGAGTGTAAGCACCACCATGAGGATAATTATTATCGCAGCTAATCTAACAAAGAATTTTGTTGTTTCTTCTTGTTCTTTAATTGCTCTTTGTGAAATTTTAACAGATAAAAAAGAAATTGCGACTGGACTAATTGCTGCCAACACCATAATTAATCTTACCGCCCCCCTCGCACCTACAATAGCCATTGTTAAAATTGTGAAGTATAATATATATGAAAAATTAAATTCTTTGAAATTATGAAAAGTCCCTTCATGATATTTTTTAAAATAAAGATATATAAAACTTCCAATGAAAAATAATACCCCGCCAAAATAAACAAATAGGCTCAATCCACTTTCTCCATTTAAAATACTGTTTGGAGAATATTTGCTGAATATAAGGCAAAATAAAAAGGCAGTATAACTGAATGTTAAGATAAACTTTTCTTTTTTTCTCAATCTTTTAATTAAATGATTAAACATTGCTATAGAACCAATAAAAAATAACCAAAAGAATAACGGAATATTATAAACAATTGGGCCAAGGCTATTTTTCCAATCACTTACAAAATAAGGTTGCCTGTTTTCTGCAACTGTGAGAGCGAATCTTGTTGTGCTCAGAGGATGAACGGTTCTTTCTAAAATTTCTTTAAACTGGTTTATATTAAATCCAATTCCAAAAAAGATTGAAGTTAAAATAAGGATAATTACCACAGAAATAGCTGTTGAAATTATTTGTTTTGGTATGTTATCAATTCTTATTTTTTTATTAAATTTTAATTTTTCAAATAAAATGAAATTTGTTAAAATTATGAAAAATATCAAAAAATTTAAGCCTGTACTAATTGATGTTATCAAATTCATTAAAGAATATCTTGTAGAAAAAGGAACCATAAGAATCATAAAAAATAAAATCCATAAACCATAAGAATAAAATCTTTTTGTTGTTATTTTTCCCAAGACGAATGCAAAGAAAACAGCTCCACCAATACTCATAAAAACAAATGTTGCGCCTCCCCAAATCAATGCCATTAATCCTGTTGTTATTCCAGCTAAAATCCCAAAAACTAAACTTTTTTTCATTTTTTCAGAGGTAAATGCTTCTAAAAAGAAATAAAACGCCATAAACATAAAAAAGAAAGCAGCAGATTCTTTTTCAGGAATCCCTGCTATTGTTCTTGGCAATAGAGATGGTACTAAAATAAAAAAACCTGTTGCAATTAAAGCAATTATGTTTTTCGTTTTTCTATCCTCTTTGTAAAATATTTTTCTTGCAAAAAGAAAAAACGCAATAGCTGTTAATCCGGCCATAAAAACAGGAAAAATTATTGCAGAATATGTTACACTATCACTCAAAGAAAAAAATGAGAGAAATTTATGAAACCATGCAATTAAATATGGAAGCAATCTCATTTCATAAGCAGTATCAAATCCTAATGGGACATACCTCATAGTATCAATTGCCATTAATTTTCCATGCTCAACAATGTATTCTGCCCACCTCAAGAATAAAAAAGGGTCTAAGTCAGGGCCCAATGTCCAAGTTCCTGTAGTAATATCTTTTAATTTTGAAATATTTCTCGACCTTATATATATTGAAACTAAAACAATAAATCCCAGAATTGTATAATAAACCCAATCTTTTTGTTTATTTAAGAGATTAATTATTTTCTTTTTTCTTTCTTCTATCAAATCGTTTTTATCTAATTCATTCATCTTAGAAATTATTCTACTCCTTTTAATAAATCTTCTGCACTCGGCTCTTTAATTACTTCTTTTTTCCCACAATAAGGACACGGTTTCCCAGTGTATTCTGTTTCTGATTCAAACCTGTAATTGCAATTTAAGCATACAAATTTCATGATTTAAGGAAAAGATAATTATATTTAAAGATTGTTATCAGAAAAAAGCAGGTGTAATGTAAACTTCTATTATTGCAGCAATTACTAATATAATCAATGCTATAAAAAGCAAGATTACTGAATTTTCTAAAATTCTTATTAATTTTCTGCTTTTGATACCATTTTTAATTACTCCTGCACCAAAAATTCCTCCTGCTAAAGCAGTTATAAAATATGCTGCGATTTCAGGAAATCCATGAATCATATATCTTAGAATGCCTATTGGGATTTCACTTATATTGTATTTTGAGAATATTGCTATTGCTGCTCCGATAATACTCGCATTCCAAGCTAAGATAAAAATTGCCCCTGCCCCAAAAAGCAATGAAAATACCAATGTGAAAATCATTACATAAACATTATTCTGGAGAATCGAGATAAATCTTGCACTATCTGTCATGGCTCCAACACCAACAACTTTTCCAGTAAAATCATAGTTTTTGACACAATCATCAATATTTCCAGGACTATTTATCATACAATATGTTTCAATTTGAATATTAAATAAATTGAAATTTTGCAAAATAATAAACCAAAATGCAAATGCAATAATAAATCCCAAAAATAACCACATAAAAGCATAAAGCGCATCACGATGAACTTTCCATACACTCCAAAATCCAGTTACATCCTCGTCTTCCTCTTCCTCTTGTTTTATTAAAAAATACATAAATAAAATACTAAATAAGACGCAGAACAAAACTACAAATAATCCAGAATATTCTCCTAGTACAGGGTCTTTAGAAAAGAACCAATGTACTAACAACAGGGATAACGACGCGTAGACCACCCCGATAAAAAACATCTTGAATGGCCCCTTTTCAGAATATTTTGGATTATAAAGCATCTCAAGCATAGAGATACAAGAAAAAGAGATTTTTTAAATGTTAGGGAATTAATGTTATTATTATGCATAACAAAAAAAAGAGATTCAATAAAATCATAAAAGATATTAAAAATGTTAAAATACAGGGAGCTACAAATATTGCAAAAGCTGCTTTGCAGGCTTATTCTTTAATTCCAACAAAAGTTTCCAAGAAAAAACTTCTTTCACTTAGGCCAACAGAACCCATGTTAGAAAATGTTTTAGATTTAGCTGAAAAAGGAAAATCCGTAGAAGAAATTCAGAATCATTTTCAACAATCTCAGGAAAAAATAAACAAGCAGATATTTAAATTAATTAAAAAGAATGATATAATTTTTACACATTGTCATTCTACAAATGTTGTTAACGCTTTAATTTATGCAAAAAAGAAAGGAAAAAAATTTGAAGTTTATAATACTGAAACACGCCCCCTTTATCAGGGGAGGAAAACCGCAAAACAATTGAAACAAGCAAAAATAAAAGTTACTATGTTTGTTGATTCTGCAGTGGGGATTGTTTTATCAGGAGAACAAAAAAATAAAAAACCAAACAAAGTTTTTCTTGGTGCAGATGCACTTTTAAGAAAAGGAATAATAAATAAAGTTGGTTCAGAAGTAATTGCACAAATTGCAAAACAAAATAAAATTCCGGTTTATATCGTCGCTGATTCATGGAAATTTACAAAAAGAAGAGTTCCAATAGAAAATAGAAAGCTGAATGAGGTCTGGGATAAAGCACCAAAGAATATTAGGATTAAAAATCCTGCATTTGAATTTGTTGATAAAAAATATATTACAAAAATAGTTAGTGAACTTGGAGTTTTAAGTTATAGAGATTTTTTAAAAAAAGTTAGTTAGTTTTTTCTTTCTGAACTTCGTCAATTAATTTTATCATCTGCATATTTAATTCATTCAAACTTTTTGTTAATTGTTCATAAACATCTTCTAATTTATTAATTTGTTCATTAATCATTTCTTTTGTTTCAGAGATACTTTTTACAATAAAATTTTTTCCTCCGATATCAACAGTTAAATCTTCAGAAATCAATTTTGCTTTTACAAAAATTCCTCTTCCAATTTGTGCAAGGATTTCTTTATCTTTTTTCCCTTTCAAATTATCAAGCCCCTTATCTAAATCCTTTAATTCAATAATTCCCTGCTCAACTGTTTGCATCTGTTGCCGAATCTGTTGCATTTGTTGTTCAAATAAACTTAATTGATAAATAATCTCTTGTTGTTTTGCATCAATTTCCATAGAAACAGCAGCCTTAAATCACTTTTAAAACTTTCTCTACTTTTATTGGGATTAAGGTTTATACAACCTTCAAAATCTTTCTTAAAACAGAACCAATGATAAGAGACATAATTAAATAAAACCAAAACCAGTTCAAAAATCCAAAAAATGTCGGATTGCCTAATTTTGTAAATGTATCCATAAACCACCTAAAAAGTAAAAGGAATGGAATACCTGTAAATACTATAGGCCTCATGCTAAGTTTCATCATAGGACCCATAAATTTTAATGATTTCATGCTTAATTCCCTATATTCTTTAGAACCAACTTCAAGTTTCTTCATCTCTTCATTGAGTTTTTTTTGTTCTGCCTTTAATTCTCTCATTGTTTTTTGGTCGGTAAGATATTTCTGGGTCAATGTCGTAATAAAACTCATAATTGAAATAATTATAAGCATACCATAAGTGATATTCCAATTTAATAGTGCTCCTGCAGATGGGTCCAATATTTTATGAACACTATCTTTTATTATTGGCATACTATTCCAGAACATGGCTATGAGTAAAGAGGCCATTAATACAATAAAAATTGGCATAAAACTGCCCTCTTTTCCTTGTGTGTCCATGGTTAAAAAAAAGAAAAGAGGTTTTTAAAGTTTCAGTTAATAATTTTTCTTTATAGAACCAAAAAGTATTTTAAAAAATTTATAACCTTCCCCCTTATAAGGGTATCTGCTTCTCCATTTAATCTCACCTTTTTCATTTATCTGTAAGGTTTCAATATCATCATGGTCATGGTTTCGATGACAATATCTCATAAACCCTATTTCTCCTTTTGCATGAATTGTTATCTGGAACTCAGGGTATTCTTCCATACAATCTAAATTAGAGTTTTTATCAAAGAATTGAAAAGACAAACTCTTAACTTCTTTTGTTTCCATTATTTTCAATTTGTATTCTTTTCCAGCAATTTTTATATTTTCAATAACTATTTTTTCCCCATGTTCAACTACTTCTTCAATAGTTCTTCTAATTTTCATAGAAAAATATCTGGTTAATTGTTTTTAAGATTTGTTGTTCTTAGTTGCTCATAAATTTCCTCATTGCAGGATTCATATCCATTGCATGGTCTTTAACAATATTTTGGTAGAACTGGAACATAATCATAATTACTAAAAGAATTGCTGTTCCAGAAACCAATGCCCCAAGAAGATTTGTAATTGATGCAAGCAAACCAATTGCAGCACCACCCATTACTGTTAAAGGGATAATATATCTATCTAAAATACTTTCTAAAACTCTTTCATCTTGCCTAAATCCTGCAAGTTGTAAACCTGAAGATATAATATTATGTGCTTGGGCTTTTGCATCCATTCCAGAAGTTTTGACCCAGAAAAGCGCGAATATTGTAGAAAAAAATACGAAAAACAGGATATGTGTCAAGCCCTGCAATAAATACTTCCACATAAATCCTCCTCGGATAATTAATTCTACTAATCTAGTAGAACTCATCCAAAACGCCAAACCAGAAACTGCCCTTCCTTCTACAAAATGCCCTAAAAATGTGAAATGTGATGCAAATCTTGCCATTCCATCACAAACGCCTTCACCAGTTAAACAAGGCATTGCAGCATTTTCAATGATTCCTCCAAATAGCTGTATATTCGCAATCAATGCGGCAGTTAAAATAACTGGAATAACAGAAGCATAAAAAAAACTTAGCGGCCATTTTACAGCATAGCCTTTAATCCTGCCAAATGACAAAGGGATTTCAACTTTCAACGATTGAGCCCAGACAACCAATAAGAAAATTAAAACAGTAATCAAAATGGCAGAGAGTGCAGATGTTGCTTCAATTGGCGCTTTATTAATTATAGATTGGATAAAAACAAAAACTTTTCCAGGACAGGCAGTATTTTTAAAATCCAGAAGACAATTTCTGCCTTGCTGATTGATGAATTGAAAACTTGCAGTAATTATTCTCCTAGAAACTCCTGCAGCAATAAATAAACTTACTCCTGAACCAAAACCCCATTTTTGACATAACTCATCCATATAAAAAATTAATAGACCCCCCATTATTAATTGCACAATCAAGATCGTCGGACCCATTGCTCCTAATTCAGGACTTGCTGAAAGCCCTTTCATTAAAACATAGACAAGTGCTTCAAAAACTATAAAAAAGAATACCATTAATTTTTGAACTCCTTGAAAAAATCTTTTCCCTTCTACAGTAGTTGTATCAATATTAACAATTCCTGCACCAGTCAATAATTGTAAAATAATTGAAGCCATAACAATTGGTCCAATACCAAGCGAGATAATACTTCCAAAATCAGCTGCAAGTACCGTCGATAAAAAATCAAACCGTGCTAAGAAATTTTTATCTAAACCATAAAGAGTAATATTAGCAAGAACAAAAAATGCAACAAGGACTATTGAAGTCCACTTTAACTTTGTATTAAAACTAAGTTTTTTCTCATCTGGCTTTCTAACTTCTGGTATGAAGCTGAAAACGTTTCTTAAATCAGTCATTTTGCTCTTCAGCTTTTATTTCCCCTTTTTCTTGAATATTTTTAGTAGGCAAAATAATCTCTCCTCCTTTCTCCTTCACCTTTTCTATTGCACTTTTAGAAGCTTCTTTTGCTTTTATAATTAACTTATTTTTAACCTCTCCTTCACCAAGAATTTTATAATCTTTTAAATCAATTTCATAACCTTTTGTAGTTTTCTTTCCAATTTTTTCTAATTTTAATTCAATATCTCTTAAATTTATTCTTTTTCTTTTATCTTTTTTAGTTTTCTTGCTGGTTATACCTCGCTTTCCGAAATATTTGTGTCCATATTTTTTTGTTACAAGTGTCTTTTTCTGATCTCCTCTTTTCCCACTTCCAGACATTCCTTTTCCACCCTTATGACCTGATTTTTTATGTTTTTTCCGGGCACCCCATCCATGGGTCCCCATATTTCTTCCTCTCATCTTCTTTGCTTTTTTTGTTTTGTGAGTTTTAACTGCCATTATAACATCCTCCTAATTAAATCATTTATTTTCTTTCCATTGTCTCCTAAAACTCCTTTCCCAACCCCAAAATGTTTTTTAGAATCTATTCCCCCTCTTGGCGGATGCAATCTAAAAAAGGGTTTTAATTTTCCATCATCTTTTTTTCCTCTTTTTTCAACAAGTTCTTTATAAGTAGCTTCGTCAATTTCCCCATAAGCCACAAAATTTCTTACTTTTTTTATCATCCCTATTTGTTCTTCTGTTGGATTTTGGAAAACAACACAAGCATATTTTTTTCTTAGTCTTAATCTATATAGAGTTTCCTCTATTTTTTTATTCATTTTTACCATGCCATGAATTCTTATTATTGCTATCATATTTTTTTACCTTCCTGGGGGTTTGTTTTTTTCAAAGCATCAATACAAGCTTTAATTAAATTGAAAGTGGTTCGTTTTCTTCCAGAAGTCCTACTATATACATCTTTAATTCCTGCTAAGCTTAAAACTTTTTTTAATTCTCTCCCGACTACTAATCCAGTTCCCATTGGTGCAGGAATTAGGGTTACTCTGACACTCCCAGATTTTCCTGTAACTTTAAACGGAACTGTATGAGGTTCTAAACAAGCACAATCAAAATCTGCACACGCTCGATTGATTTTAAAGATATTCAATTTTGCCTTTCTTATTGCTTTATCCCGTGCAGGCAAGGTTTCCATAGCCTTTCCACTACCAATACCAATATGTCCATTTTCATCACCAACTACTGCTAAAGCAGAGAATGTGGGGACATTTCCTTCTCTTGTTTTCCGTTGGGTTTGCCTCCATGCTCTTCTTTTTCCACCACCAAACTTACCCTTTGATTGCCCTATCAAAAATAAATCTGATTTAACATCAAGCAACATATCAACAATCTGTTCTTCTAAAATTTTCAAATTATTATCTAAGATATAATCAATATCTTTAATTTTTTTAGATTTCACATCTTTTCCTAATTTTGTTTTCGGTTCCCAAGAAATAAATTTATCTTCTTGTTTTTTTCTTCCACTTTCTTGTTTTTGAGTTTTAACTACCTCGTCTACAACCTCTTCTTTAATTTTCTCTTCTTGTTTTGTTATTTCTTCCTTAGTCATTTTATTCTTCTATTTTTGATTTAATTTGTTCAAATGGGATTTTATTCCTCAAATGTTCTCCTTTGATTCTTTCATTGCTAGGAAAAATATCTTTTTTCTCGTCGAATTTTATTTTTATTCCAGCATCAATTAACCCTTTCATAAATGCATAAATCTTTGTTTTATGCAAATTTCTAATCATTCCAAAATCAATAATCGGAGTTTCTAATTTTTTCTCAATAATCTTTTTGCCAATTAATAATCCTGTCAAATATGACGCAGGAATTGATTTTAATCCTCCTTCGGCTTGTTTTGGCCAACCGTATTTTAATAAAATTTTTGAATTAATTCCCATTTCAATTTTATCTTGTGCATGTTTGCTTGTTACATATTGTGCAATTACATATTTGTTTGTTTTTCTAAAAACAACTCTTGGGGAGTTTCCTTTAAGTAATTTAATTCTTTTTGAATAATTTGTTTTTGCTTCCCTTCTTCTTCGTTTTTGGACTTTCATTTCCTTAAACCTCCAATATATTCTTTTAAATTTGCTAAACTATGGAATTTTCTATTTCTTATCCTTTTTCTTATTTCAATAATTTCCTCCCTCGATAATTTTCCTTTTTCTTTTAATGTTTTAACATATTCTCTTAATTTTCTGGTCATTTTAACATATTCTTGTTTCCTTTTATTCACTTTTTTCTTGATTTTTCCAGGCCCCCTTTTTCTCTTTCTCTTAACAATTTTCTTTCTTCCTTTAACTTCTTTAATAATTATTGCACCATCTTTATATAAGTCCTTAATATCTTGTTTTGTAATCGCCTCTTTAATCTCTTCTAGTCTAGACATTACAAACATGATTCTTTCTTTCCCAACCTTCAATGTTCTTGCAGCCAGATTTCTTTTTTTATCTAATTTCATTTTTTAGTCTCCTTTGTTTTTTCAATAGTCTTATTTTCTTCTTTTTTCTCATATTTTTTCAAAAATTTTTTTATGTTCAAATTATGGACTTCTATTTTCATTTCATTTATTTTTTTAGCAATTTCTAATTTTTTCTTTTTTCCAACATTTCCGATAATAACAATTTCATCTTTTCCGATTTTTTCAAGTTCTTTAACATTTCTTACAATAATTGGTTTTTTACCATTAATAGTCCCCCTTAATTTTTTTTCTTTTCCATAACCAATACTAACAACTTTTGGATATCCTTTTCTCTTTTCTCTCATTTTATTATCTCTTCCAGTGGGTCTTTTCCATTTCTGTTTCTTTTTTCTTTTTCTTCCCAATTTTGAATATCTTGCCCACACTCGCCTTAAAAATTTCTTTACCATTTTGTTTAAATTTCCTTTCCTGATTTATTTATAATAAAAATACCATCTTGGAAGATTCTTCTATCCCTTGATCTTACCCTAGTTGCTTTTTCAAAATTTGCTGCAGTCTGCCCTGCTAATTCTTTATTTATTGATTTAACAATTATCTCTTCTTTGCCAATATCAACTTCAACTCCTTTAGGAATTCTAACTTTTCTCGGGATTTTTTCCCCAAGAAAATTTTTGATAATTGCTTCATTTTCTTTTAAGTCAACAGTTATCGGAAAGTGTGATGTACAGATTTTTAATTTATATTCAAATTTTTCTTCAACACCCTTTATCATATTTTTTATGTGTGCTGTAATTGTATTCATCATTTTCTTTTCCTGCTTTGTCGCTTTTTTACTAATTAATCTTAGTTCTTTTTCTCCTTTTTCGAAATTAATTCCCTTGATCCTGAAAGTTCTTTTAACTTCCCCCTCCTTGCCTTTAACATTTATTGCAGTTCCATCTACACTAACTTCCACACCTTCTGGAATTTCAATGATTTTTTCAATATCTTGTTTCATTAGTAAAAGTATGCAATTAAGCACCCTCCAATATTTTCTTCTATTGCTTCATTATGGGTCATCAAACCCTTATTTGTTGAAACTATTATTGTTCCCATTCCTCGTGCAGGCAAGTATCTTCTCATATATTTTTCAATTTGGGTTTTCTTAACAGTGAATCTTGGTTTTATAGCCTTGCATTCCAAAACCTCTCCAAGTGTTATAGTTACACTCTTTTCTTTGCTGTTTATTTTGTAAGTTTTGATTGCCTTTTTGTTTTTCATTATTTTCAAAATCTCAATTAACAAATTTGAGATTCTTTTGACTTTTACATTCTTCTTTCCAGCTTTTTTTGCATTCTTAATCATGTTTAATGCATCTGCAACAACATCTTGTGACATTTTGTCCTCCTAACTGTATTTTTCAAAACCAATTTCTTCAGCAATTTCTCTGAAGCAATGTCGGCATAAATTTAATCCATATGATTTAATGTGAGCACCAAATCTTCCACATTTTTCGCATTTTCTTGCAGCTATTCCGAACTTTCTTTCTTTCGGCTTATTGTGTTTCAAAAATTTTGCCTTTATTGCAGGTTTGTTCTTCAATTGTTTCAAAATTTTTTTCCAATCACTCGCTGTCATTTTATATAAATTCGGTTTTGAATTTTTCCTCCATAAATTTAATTATTTCTTGTTTTGAAATTGATTGTCTTTTAGGTATTCTTCCCCTTTTAATTTTCCTCAATTTAACTCTTTTCCCTGTTCTTTTAAAAACTACTGTAACATCTAAACCAATAATTCCAATATCTCTTTGATATTCCATACCAGGGATTTCAATATATTCTTCTATTCCAAACGAAAAATTATTTTCACTTATTTGTTTTCTCTTTAATTTATTATCAATTGCACTTAACATCTTTTTCAAAATTTCATCCACATCTTTTCTAATTGTAACAACCGCTCCTACTTCTAATTTTGGTCTTACATTTAATGTTGGAATTCTTTTCTTTGTCATCATTTTTGCAGGTTTTTTTCCTGTTAATCTTTCTAACAATTTAACACCTTTTTCTAAATTCTCCCCAGTTCCGCCTATACTAAAAACGACTTTCTCAATTTTTATTTCTCTCATCGGATTTTGTTTGCTTTCTGCCATTTATTCCACCACCATCAAATGTTTAATTAAAACATTAATTTTCTCTTTGCCAGCATCTAACTTTGCTATTTGGTGTTTTGTATCTATTTTATCGATTTTTCCTCTTGCACCCGCATGTTTCCCACCAAATACAATTGCATTTGCCTTTTCTTGCAACGGTAAACACTTTTCTATTTTTTTATTCTTAAGGTCGATAATCACAGAATCATTTGTTTTACATTTTATATCTGATAAGAAGTTTCTTCCATCAATTAAATTTAATTGCATTCTTTTCTTCTTCAACATTTTTTTATTAATAATCTTTGAAACTTTCTGTCCTGCTTCTGTTTCTTTTATTTCTTCAAGTTTAAATTTGCCTTTCTCGGATAAATCTAACCTATAATTTTTTTTCAGAGAGTTAATAGTTATTACATCGAACAATGTTGCACTATTTTTTTCATCCTTGACAATTTTCCCATTTAATAAAACAGATTTTTCATGAATTATTTTCTTTACTTCTTTTCTGTTTTTAGCAATTCTTAGTATGTCTCTTAGGATAATTAAAATTGGAATACCCTTATTCAAATTTTCTCGGGGTTTCACTACAAATGTTGTTCCTTTTCTTGGTATTGGCCAGCTTTTTGGTACTTTTTGTCTTTTTAGGTGTTTCATTTCTTTTCCTCCCTAAGTTTTTCTTTAGTTGATTTTGATTTTTGTGAAGTTGACTTTGGTTTCTTTAAATCTTCTTTCTTTTCTTCTTTTCCTTCGAGTTTTTTTATCCTTTTTTTATCTTCTAAATTTAATTCAATAATCTGTAGATTTGAATTTCTTAATGGAACATTAACTTTTGATCCGTCTTGCTTCTTGACTTGAATTCCCTCAACATAAATCTTTCCTGTTTTTAATTTAATTTCTAATACTTTTCCAGTTTTATTTTTGAACTTTCCTCTCATGATTTTTACTTTATCTCCTTTTCTAACCGGAATATTTCTTTTTCCATATTTTTTTCTTAATTCTTTTGAGAGATTCACGCTAACAAATTTTTTTCTAATATGTAATGGGGCATTTGCTAAATATTTTCTTTGCTTTCTGGGTTGTTTGCTTGATTTCCAATTTGTACTAAATTTTTTTCTCATTTTAATAAACTATTGAAGCAATTTTAGCCACAGATGGCCATCGCTCCTGAACCTCCCTTGCAATAGGTCCTTTAATTTGAGTTCCTTTAGGATTTCCTTTGTCATCTTTCAAAATTGCAACAGCATTATCTTCAAAAGCAATTCTCTCCCCATTTAATCTTCTGTAAGGTCTTTTTTGTCTGATTATGACTGCATCAAAAACCTTTCCTTTCATATCTGGGACACCTTTTCTTATACTCACTTTTACCCAATCCGCAATTTTTGCATAGTTCTGTCTACCTTTCTTGCTTTTTCCTTTTTTTACTGAAACTAACTTTACAATTTTTGCTCCGCTATTATCTGCAGCAATCATTGTTGCCCCCAAATTCAATCCGCGTGTTGTTTTTGCTCCTACAGCTTTCATTTTTTCTCTCCCCCCTCTTTAATTTTTTCAATAACTACTGAATGAATTAATTTACTTAGGGGTCTGCATTCCTGTACTTTGATATAATCTCCAACATTAATTTCATCTTCCATACAAGCAGGAAGTCTCGCATGGATTTTTGTTTTTGATTTTTTATATCTCTCATATTTTCTAATATAAACCATTCTTTCGAATTCAATTACAACTCTTTTTGGGAATTTTTTTATTACTGTTCCTTCAAAGGTTCTTCCTCTTGTTTTTAGCTTTCCATGAATATGGCATTTGACATCATTGCATGTTTTTTCAGCTCCAGCTATTTTTTCTTTTTCCATTTTTTCCTTTCTTGCTTTTTCTTTCTTCATTTTTCTTTCTCCTCTTTTAGCGTATGTGATTTAGATTTTGAATCTTGTTAGTCTTCGATTGATTCTTCGTCAAATCCTAATGAAACCAAAATCGGTTTCACTTTTTTTCTGTGGTCTCCTTGAAGTTCGATTGTATCGCCTTTATTTGTTCCCCCACACGCGAGCTCATTTTTCAAAGCCTTTGCGATTTTTTTTATGTCAATCCCTTTCTCAAATCCAGAGATTTGAGTTGTTATTTTTCCGAACTTCCGCTTCTCTGCTGTCACTTTTATTCTCTGTGAACTCTTCACAATCTGTTCACATACACAAGCCTGTTTTGGCAGGCCGCACTTCGGACATATTTCCATTTATTCTTTCTTCAACACCTCCTTATCATTTTCTGTGGTGTTGAGTGTAAGTATCTTTGCAATAATTTTTTTAATTTGTTTTGTTTTTGCATTCGCAGTTTTGGCTGAAGTTGATTTTGCTTTAATTAATTCTAATTTTAATTCTTTTAGTTTCTTTTCTCTATCTTCTTTATTCATTTGTCTAAGTTCTTTTATTTTCATTTTTCTTTCTCCCTAATTTTTTTAGTTTTTGTTGATTTTTTTCTTGCTTTTTTTGGTTTTTCTTCAGATTCTAACATATTTCTTTTTAGTTTCTCTAGCAATTCTTCATTAATTTCTATTTTATCATGAAGATGTGCATCTGGTGCAAGGATGCTAACTTTTATCCCAACAGTTCCTGGTTTTGTTTCTGCTCTTGCCTGTGCTCTATCAACAACCTTTGCGCTATGCCCTGTTTTCTTTAAATAACCTTGTGCAAATCTCCAAACTCTTGCTCTACTTGAAGGCAATTTTCCACTTAATCTTATTTCTACTCCCAATGCTCCAGCATCCATTATTTTTTGTAATGCTCTATAAGCAATAACCTTAAATCTTAACGGACCAAATCTTTCTAATGCAAGGGCAATTTCATCTGCCATTAATTGAGCATCAAATTCTGGTCGCATTATTTCATCAATTTCAATATGGGGATTTTCAAGTTTGAATTGTTTTTTCAAAAATCCCGTTAACTCTTCAATTTTTTCTCCTCTTTTCCCAATAACTAATCCGGGTTTATTTGTTGAAACAATTATCTTTTCTCCGATAGGAGTGTATTCTATTTTAACTTTGCTGACTTTTCCTTTTCCAAGAGTTTTTTTAATATATTCTCGAATAGCAAATTCATCTTTCTTAAGTTGAACTGTTTTTCTTTCTTCCATTTTACTTACCTTTTCTTTCTCGGCATTTAATTATAATATGAGTTCTTTTCTTTTGTGTTCGTCCAAATCTTCCATAAGGTCTTGAAGCAAAATTTGCTACTGCTTCTGAAATTATCGGCTCTTCTAAGTTATTAGCATTTGCATTTGCCCCCAAACTCCTTAATAATTTAATAAACTGTTCAGAAGCTTTTTTTGGAAATCTTCCCGACATCATTTTTCCTTTTCTATGCGGAATTTCTCCCTTCATTGGAATTGCTTTTTTTCCAACTACTACTTGTTCTAAATAACTAATACACTCCCCAATCTTTTTTCCTTTAATAAATCTGCAAATAGCAATTGAATGTTTCGTTGAAATCGGTAAACTCCTTCCCCTAACAATCGCTTCTGTTTTTTTCTTAATCGGTTTTTTTACGATTGGTTTTTTTGATTCTTCTTTTGGTTTTTGTGTATCTTCTTTTTTTCCAGTTTCGTTTTTTATTTTTTCTTCAATAATTTTATTTTCTTTTTGTTTTGGAGTGCTAACTACTCCTTGTTTTTTCGCTTCTTGTTTTGTTGTTGGTTTTTCAGTATTAGTTTTTGCCATTTTATTTCTTTGATTTAGCTCTTGTTCCTTTTGTTGCTCCAACACCTGCCTTACCATGCTGTACCCTTCCTCTTGACGGAGCAAATTCTCCGAGTCGATGTCCAAGCATCTCACCAACTATTTCCACAGGAACAAACGTTTTACCATTATAAACTCCAATTTTCATTCCAACCATTTGAGGAACAATTACCAAATCTCTTGAATGGGTTTTAATCTGTTTATTTCTTGATAATTTTATTTTAGCTCTGTTTACAAATCTTTCAATTTCATTGAATTGTCTAAGAATTGTTCTTCTCTCCCTTGACCTTACTAATTTTGCAAATTCTCTGACATCTAATTTTTTTAATTCTTCCAATGTTTTCCCACGATAAGTAAATTCTTTTTTTGTCATTTTAACGTTTCTTTTTACCAGTTCTTCTTGGCCTTAATAAACCAACCTTTGCTCCTGGAGGCGCATTCCTTTTTGCAATTTTGCTTTTCGGATTCTTTCCCCTACCAGAACCAAATG
This sequence comes from Candidatus Pacearchaeota archaeon, assembly GCA_017609175.1. Taxonomy (GTDB): domain Archaea; phylum Nanobdellota; class Nanobdellia; order Pacearchaeales; family GW2011-AR1; genus JAFCEJ01. The sequence continues at coordinate 104,856 of JAFCEJ010000003.1, read as the reverse complement.
GGTGGTCAATTGCATTCATCTTTACTGCAGATGTTCGGGGCCATAATTTACTTTTAGCTTTTTTAAGATGATATTTTTTTCCTGCTTTAACAAATGGTTTATCTAATCTTCCTGCTCCGGCAATTGTGCCTATTGTTGCCCTGCAATCTGGATGAAATTTCTTTTCTTTCTTTGAAGGCATCATAACAAAAATACTTTCACCAACAACTCTGCTTACTGTTGCAGAACTTCCTCCCGAACGAACAAATTTTCCACCGTCAAATGGTCGCGATTCAATATTATAGATTTGGGTCTTAACAGGGATATTTTTTAATGCAGTTATATTCCCAAATTCAATTTTATTTCCATTGAATTCAATTTTCTGTCCTTCAGCCATCCCTACAAAAGCAGGCATATAAAAACTTCCTCCAGAATATTTAATTTTTGCTATGGGATAAGAATGTGCAGATGAATTTAATAATTTAATCACTTCCCCTTCTCCATTCAAATTTTTAGGATATTTCATTTGATAAACAAAAGCCTTTTTTCTGACCCTATAAGTAAGGCTTCCTTTTCCACGCGCTTGTTGAATTATTCTTTTACCCATTTTAAATTAACCCAAGTTTTGTTGCGACATCAATCGCAGGATAATCTTGTTTTAGTTTTACATAAGCATATTTTTTGTTATTTCTAATTAGAGTATTTATTTTATCAACTTTAACTTCAAACATTTCTTCAATTTCTTTTTTAATTTCTGTTTTTGACATTCTTTTATCTAATTCAAATACTAAGATATTTTGAGTTTCAATCAACATAACAGCCTTTTCAGTAACTATCGGTTTCATTTGTATTTTTCTCCTAATTCTTTAATTGCTTGTTCAGTATAAATTGTTAATCGTCCTGGCTCACCCTTTGCAAGGTCTGCAACTCCAAGAGAATTTGTTTGAACAACTTCAACACCCTTTATTTTTAATTTCTCATCTTTTCCAATGACAATTAAAACACCTGCGTTCTTTTTGTATTTTCTTCCTCTTGCTTTTCCTTTGCCTGCCCTAACACTTTTCTTTTGAAGAGCAATTTCAAATAAATCTCCAAGAATTTTCTTTAAACTTTCGATAAGTTGTTTTGTTTTCAATCGAGTAAATTTACTTTCAACAATAAAAGGTAACCCATCAATTTTTTTGTCTTTTAATCTTTTATATCTTTTTGCAATTAATTTTCCGTCGACAGTGGCACTTAATGCAGATATAATTGCAATCTTTTTTTCTTTTTTATTTATTTTTTTAGTATTAATCATTCCAAGGATTTTTGGAGGATGCGCTCTTCTACCTCCGACTGCTGAAGGAACTGTTGCTCCAGTCCAATTAAATTGAGAACCTCTTTTTAACATCATTTTTCTTGGTATTCTTGACATGCCTCTTCCATAACTCGATTTCCAAACATGTCTTCTATGAACTATTTTTCCACTGGCAGAATGTTGTTTTCCTGCAACAGGAGATGGAGCATAAGGTTGTTTTGTCTTTTGTGTTTCCAAAACTTTGAAAATTAAATCTTCTCTAATTTTTCCAGAAAAACATTTAGGCAATTCAATTTCTTTTACTTTCTTTCCATTTATATCTAATACTTTTGCTTTCATTTGATCTCAATTAATTCAAAATTTTTCTTACTCTGTCTTTTAGTTTCTCTTAGGGGAGCAGTAATTATTAATTGTCTTTTTGCAGGCCCTTGTACAGAGCCTCTAACAATTATATAATCTGTTTTGACATCACCAAAATTAATTATATTTTTGAATTTTCCTTCTGGTTTTCCCATATCTATTATTTTATTATTATAAACGACTCTTGTGAACATTCCAAGCTGTCCTGCTTGCGGTGCTCTGAATGTAACACGGGCAGGGTGCCACGGACCTAAACTTCCTGGCCTTCTCTGACCCTTTTCTGATTTATGGGCTTTAAGCCCTATTCCAAATCTTTTAACAGGGCCCTGTAAGCCTTTCCCTTTTGTTAAACCTCTTAAATCAATTAATTGTCCTTTTTCAAAAACATCTAATACAGAGATTTCTTTGTTCAAATTCTCTTTGACCCAATTTAATTTCTCTTCGATACTTCCAACAAGCCCAATTTCACTTAAATCAGGAGTTTTTTTCAAATTACTCTTTTTGACTACTGAATAGAATATAACTTTAATGTCTTCAAATTCTTTGACATCTTCTAATTTTCCTTTCTTTGTTTTTGGGATTTTAACCTTTCTTTTAAGTTCTTTATCTAAATTTTCGGCTAAGATATCTTTCATAACTTTCCCATTTTTATAAAATCTGACAGAGAAAATTTTCATAGGCGGACATTCTAAAATTGTTACAGGAACGACAATTCTTTTTCCTTTTGTCATAGAATCGGGTGTGTTATCTTTTACAATCGCAGATTTCATTCCAGCTTTATAACAGATAAAACCTTTAATGTTCTTAGAATTAGATTTAATTGCATCCCAGTTTACTCTAGGCAAAAACTTCTTGGCCCTTTTTCTTGGCCAAAACTGCAAACTTCCTTTTCTTGGCGATCTTTTCGTAGGCATTTCTAATTATAGCGGATAACATTTTATTTTCTACTCTGGAATAAAATATGGAGAAAATCTTGATTTAAAAGGGTTTCGGAAAGTGTTTTAGGCAACAAATTCCTTTTCAGTTTTAATAATTTGTCCGTCGATTTTAGCTTCTCGGATTATCTTGCCTTTTCTTTTTGCAAGTTCCCGAATTCTTGCAAAATCCTTCTCACCTTCAGGATAAATTAGTTCTGTAATGAGAAAAGTATGGTTTATTTCAGCATTATCAAAATCTGGTTTTTCAAATACAAAACTTCTCCCCCACCCAGCGTCTGTTGTAATAAGTTTGCAAAAATCAACTTTTGGTTTATCATCACCTTTTCCAGGTTTTCCAGACTTTGGAGCTTTTGGTTTGATTTTTAATTTGGAATCTCCTGCATCAAAACTTAATGCAAAAAATGCTTTTGGGCATTCATCTAAGAATTTGATTATGTCTTTTCCACTCATTTCAGTATTGATGATGAATCTTCTTACTCCCTGAAATTGTTTAACTTCTGAATTGGCTAGGATATCTCGAAAAATCGGTTCCTCTTTCAAATTTCTTGTAGAGATGATTGCACCGGTTATTCTTGTTTTATCTTCTCCTAATTTTTCAGCAACCTTTCTAACCATTTCATTTGCGAATTCAGCAGAAGTATTTATTGTAAATTTCTCTTTTGTTTTTTTTGCCTTAATTAATGCTTTGTCCCTAAACTCTCCTTTGCTGAATTTTTGAAATTGTAAATGAATATCTTCTCCAATTTCTCCATCAAAAATCTTTTTTATAAAATTCATATCTTATCATCTCAAATTTCCCTTATAAATTTTTCTTACAAACCTTTATAAATTTAAACCTCTTTTTAATTTAGAGGTGATTAAATTTAATTTTCAAGATGGAAGAGGTTTATTTTAAAAAAGTTACAACATTGATTATACTCGCTACTTTAATAGTCCTGACTTTTTTTCTTTTGAAACCAATACTTCTATCAATAATTGTCGGAATTATTTTAGCATATATTTTTACACCAATATATAACCGGCTCTATAAAACTACCAAATCTAAAAATATCTCAGCAATTTTAATTTGTATTTTTCTAATATTGTTGATTGTAATTCCTTTCTGGTTTTTAACACCTATCATTATAGAGCAATCTATCAAAATTTATTTTGCATCACAACAATTAGATTTTATAACCCCTCTTAAAAAAATATTTCCCTCACTTTTATCTTCACAAGAATTTTCAAGTGAGATGGGTAATATTATTCATTCTTTTATAACTAAAATAACAAGTTCGTTGATGAACGCTTTTTCCAAATTATTAATTAATTTTCCAACATTGTTTTTGCAATTTTTAGTGGTTTCTTTTACTTTTTTCTTTGTTTTGAGGGATGGGAAAGAGATGGTAGAATATGTTAAAAGTTTACTTCCATTCTCAAAGGATGTTCAAAAGAAATTATTTGAATATACAAAAGGAATAACAAGTTCTGTTATTTATGGTCAAATTATTATTGGTATGATTCAAGGTATATTGACCGGAATAGGATTTTTTATTTTTGGTGTTCCTAATGCACTGCTTTTATTATTGCTTGCAGTTTTAGCAGGAGTTATGCCAATAATCGGGACAACAATTGTTTGGTTGCCAGTGGTAATTTATTTGCTAATGGGTGGAAATACAATTCCTGCTTTTGGTGTGACTATTTTTGGATTGTTATCTAACACAGTGGATAATTTTATTAGGCCGGTTATAGTATCAAAAGCAACAAAGATGCATTCTGCATTAGTATTAATTGGAATGATAAGTGGATTGTTCTTTTTTGGTGTTGTGGGATTAATTCTCGGGCCTCTTATCTTAGCATATCTTTTGGTAATTTTAGAGTTGTATAGAAATAAGAAAACCCCTGGATTTTTTCTTCAGGAAGAGACTAAATGATTAAATATAAAAATCTCTTTCTTCATATAATATAAAATGAGGTTAAAAGTTAAGCTTCTAAAATGGCACGCAGGCGTGCCTGTTGCAATGTTGCATCACGAAATTGCAGGGGAACTTGGTGTTCATATAAGAGATAGAATTTCTATTAAAACATCTTCAAGAGAAATATTAACTGTTGTTGATACAATCGGAACATTGGTTGGGAAAAATGAAATTGCAGTTTCATCAGAATTAAAAAAAAGGTTAAAATTGAGGGATGGACAAAAAGTGGATGTAAATATTACAGAACCTCCAAAAAGTCTTATTTTTATAAAAAAGAAATTAAATAATAAAACTCTTTCTGAAAAAGAGATTAAAGAAATAATTAAAGATATTGTTAATAATGCTATCTCAGAATCAGAGATTGCGATGTTTGTTTCTGCAATGCATAAATATGGAATGACCATAAAGGAAATTATCTATTTGACTAAAGCAATTCTTGAAACAGGGAACAGATTGCATTTAAGAAATAAATTTGTTGTAGATAAACATTCTATTGGGGGTGTTGCAGGAAATCGAACAACCCCTATTGTTGTTTCAATATGCGCTGCTGCAGGATTAACAATGCCAAAGACTTCTTCAAGAGCTATAACAAGTGCAGCAGGAACAGCAGATGTAATCGAGGCTATAGCAAAAGTTGATTTTTCTGCAAAAGATTTAGAAAAAATAGTAAAAAAAATAGGTGCGTGTATGGTATGGGGAGGGGGGTTGGGAATGGTTCCTGCAGATAGTAAAATAATCAAAGTTGAAAAATTATTGAAAATAGACCCAAAATCCCAGTTGCTCGCATCAATAATGTCAAAAAAACTCGCAGTTGGAAGCAAATATATTTTAATTGATATCCCTTATGGAAAATCTGCAAAAGTCGGAAAAAAAAGGGCATTGGAATTAAAAAAAGATTTTGCTAAACTGGGGAGATATTTTCATAGAAAATTAAAAGTTGTTTTAACCGACGGACGCCAGCCAATTGGAAATGGTGTTGGCCCTATTTTAGAATTAATTGACGTAATAAATATTTTGAATCCTCAAAAACAAGGTCCAAAAGATTTAGAAGAAAAGTCAATATTTCTTTCAGGAGAAATCTTAGAAATGACAGGAAAAGCAAAAAAAGGAAAAGGTGGGGAGCTGGCAAGAGAAATCCTTAATTCCGGGAAGGCTTTTGAAAAATTTAAGCAAATAATCAAAATACAAAAAGGAAATATCAATTTTGAAAAGATTAAATTAGCAAAATACAAAAAATGTGTTCACGCAAAAAAATCTGGGAAAATTTCAGAAATAAACAATAAAAAAATAAATTCTCTAGCAAGAATTGCTGGATGTCCTGTCGATAAAACAGCTGGGTTGTATCTTCATTATCATGTTAATGACAAACTCAAAAAAGGCGATAAAGTTCTTACAATCTATTCTGAAAGTCGAGCAAGATTAAATCAAGCAGTAGCATTTTATCAAAGAGAAAAACCTATTAAAATAAAATAGCTTTAGAAAATAAATTTTTTATCCAAAAATTATTGAAGAAGATATAATTTTAAGACAATAAATAATTTAAATCTCTTTTTTTTGCTAAATTTATGGAGACAGTAGGTTCTTTAAGGCAGATTGTAGATTATATTAAAAAAAATCTTTCGAAGGGTTATACTATTGATTCTTTAAAATGGGCTCTGATAAATCAAGGTTATTCTCGTTCTTTAATCTTAAAAGCAATTGATGTTGCAAACAAAGAGCTCGCAGAACAAATCCCTAAATTAAAAGAAAAACCAACAATAAGATATGAAATTATTGATGAGCATAATAATCCTATTACAATAAAGAAACCTTTTTGGAAAAAATTGTTTGAAAGTTTATTCCGATAAAATTCTAATCAAGTTTCCATGCTAGGATTGAACCAATTATTGCCCCAAGAAGATTAAAAACCAAATCTAATGCGGTATTGTAATATCCTCCAACCGCCTCTGCAGCATCAGCAAATATAACCATCCCAAATTCAATTATTTCATTTAAAAGACCAATCCCAATTGTAGCAAGAATTGTAAATAATATTAGTGCCTTTATTTGACCTTCTTTAAAATGTTTTTTCATTGCAAAATACACTAAAATCGCAAAAACCATATAACAATATGTATGAATAAGTTGATCATATTTTAAAATAATTAATTCTCCTCCCCCATTTATAATTGGGATTAAAACAATATCATAAAGTCTTGTTTCTTTAAGATATATTAAACCGCCAAACATATGAGATACAATCCAAATACCAAAAAGCCAAATTGAATATGCTGGAAAATTATAATAATCATCTGCACATAAGATAACATAATAAAGGATACCAACTACAATAGCATAACTAATAAACTCGTAATTTTTTAAGAAAATAAAATAGATTAATAATCCTATCAAGAATAAATAAACAAATATTGTTGGTAATCTTAACTCCTTCCTCATATTTTTTTAAACCTCTTTTTAATTTTAATGATTAAAACGCCCCCGCCAGGAATCGAACCTGGATGCCCGTAAGGGCCCGGCTCTCAAGGCCGGTGCACTACCATTATGCGACGGAGGCATATCTTTTATCATATTTTATTGCTTTTAAATTTTCTTGTTCAAACTAGAAAAATTTTGTGGTTTGCCAGCAGATAATAAATAATAAATTAACCAAATAATGCCGACAAACCTTCAGCTGCAGCTTCTTTCTTTTCTTCTTTTGGCTTTTCTGCTTTTTTCTCTTCAGCTGCACCCTCTGCGGCACTTTCACCTGCAGGAGCTGCTGCAACTAAACTTGCACTTTCAAGTTCTTTATCAATGTCAACACCTTTCAAACTGGCAACGAGAGACTTAATTTTTGAATCATCTGTCTCTACACCAGTAGCTGCAATAACTTTCTTTAGATTTTCTTCATTCACTTCTTTGCCTAACTTATGCAACAAAAGTGCTGCATATACGTATTCCATTTTATTTTTGTTCCTCCTCAGATTTAATTCCATCAGAATCTTGTTTTGTTTCGTCGTGCGCAGGGACGACGGTTTCTTTAGATTCTGTGGCACCAGAATTTTCTAAATTTTGTGTGTCTGATTGAGAATTTTCTTTTTCTTCTTTGTTTTCATTGATACTTTCTTTATTTTCTAAATTATCTTGATGACTTTCATTTGTTCCTTCCTTATCTTCTTTTTTCTTTTCACCGATTAATTTATTCAATGCTTTTTCATGAGCTCCTGCCTTACTAATCAAAAATTTAATTGTATCTTCACAAACATAACCAATTTCAACAGCAAATGGTAATGCTTTTCCAAACATTGTTTTTAATTCTTTTACAGTTCCTTCTTTATCAATCTTAATCTCACTATATAATTTATTTTCTTTTGTATCAAATGCTATAATTGGCTCAAAACCAACCATAAAAGGTTTAATATCCAATTTACTCATAATATCTGCAGCACTATCTGTAATCTTTTCTCCTTTTTTTACAATAGTTTTTGCTTTCTTAATACTAATTTTACCATTCTCAATAGCAATTGGAATTCCTAAAGCACCCAATTCACCTACTGCAGGACCAGGCATTAAATCCGTTGGCCCCTTTTCTATAACAATGTCTTCTGGAGCTTCTTGTCCTGCCTTTGCTTTTGCAGGACTTTTATTATTAATTAACTCGCTAGCTAGTTCAAAACAATCTAAATCAGAAAATAAAATTGCAATATCTCTATCAATTTTTTCTTTAATCTTTTCAACCTCGTTATCATCAACAGAATCTATTGCTCTTATTATAATACTTTTTTTTGGAACTTTAATAATGGCTTTTCCCCTTAATTTTTTGCCGATTTCCTGAAATTGAGATGCTGGAAGATTTTTTATAGATGCAATTAAGATTGTCTTTTTAGTTTTAAGTAAGTTTTTCAGCTCTTCAACCGCCTTCAATTTTTTTTCAGGTATTTGTCTTTTATTGTCAGCCATTTTAATTCAATTTTATTTTTTGTGGTTTAGTCATAGTGAATTTTATTTCAATATTTTTTATATTCTCTTTATTCCTTGGGAGGTTCTTAAGAACAGCATTATAAACTGTTATAATATTCTCAATTATTTCCTCATCTTTCATATTCTCTTTACCAATAGCAATTTTTATGCTAGGCTCTTTTGTCCTTATTTTTACAGAAGAGTTTATTTTTTGTATTATTTCTTTTATAGATTTCTCATCAGGGTTTGGTAAGATCCCTAATTGTGGCGATGGCATTTTTCCTGCAGGCCCTAATACTCTACCAAAAGTAGTAGCAACTGCAGGCATCAGACTTGCCTGAGAAATAAAAAAATCAAATTTTTTAACCAACTTTTTCAATTCTTTTTTGTCAGAATATCTTTTGAATTCTTCTTTTGTGATTGTTTCAACATTATTATTTTTAACCTCCAAAAATGCACAGACTTTTTTATCCTTAATTTTATGCGGCACAGAAACAAAAATATTTACAGAATCTTTTCGAGCATCAAATTTCTGCAAATTTATAATTAAATCAACTGTTTGAATAAACTTCCGTTTATTAGTTTTCCTTAATTCTTCTAAAGCTTTCTTTAATTGTTCTTTCAATTCCATCATTTTATGCCCTACTACCTATGCACCAAGAACCTAGAAAATATTTCTTGATGATGTAGTCAAAGGTAAAATTTGGAGAAAAATGTAATTTAAAAAGGTTTGGTTTTCTAATTATTACAATAATTCTTAAATACTCTCGGAATTTTTTCCATATATGGAAGCAAGATATTATCAAGTTAAGGAAAAAAATAATCCAAAAGCAAAGGGGATTGTTTTAAAAATTTCTGACTTTGAGATAGAATGTTTAACAGGGAGTCAAGCAGAAATAGAAGAATATGGATGTGATTTAGATAAAAAAGGGAATTTATTAGTTGGTGAAGAATATTTTTTTCAGAGTATCGGGGTAACCCAGGCATTTAAACTTAAAGAAGATTATGAGAATTGGCTTCTTCAACAGGGGTGGATTGCAACTGACGCCCATCCAATTTCAATTCTAGCTAATACTATTGGAACAAGGGAGCATACCTTTTAGTAAATAAAATGGAATTAATTGCATTATTATCGTCAGGAAAAGGGACTTGGGCGCAAGTTGCTGGTTTATTGAATCATGGTGAATGGGATAAAGTCATTCTTCTCGGTTCTGATTTTGCAAAACAATTTTCACATCCAAATGAATTTGAATTTATTCAATGCGATTTAAATAAAAGACTCAAAGATTTGAAGGATGAATTCTCGCAAAAACTTAAAGGAAAGATTAATGGCACTGAAGTTGCTTTAAGCATTGCTTCTGGCGATGGTAAGGAGCATATGGCATTAATTTCTTCATTATTATCCATGCCAGTAGGTGTTCGTTTTACTGCTTTAACAAAAGATGGCGTTGTTTTTTTATAAAATTAAGAAAAATGATAAATCTCAATAAATTCTAAATCTTTTTAATTTTCAACTCTTTTTTATTTCTTCCCAAAACAACAACTCTTGAAAATTCGTGCTCATCAAGAATTTTGTAATTTAATCTTAATCTTCTTAATTCCTTCAAAATCTTTTTTGAGAATCCAATGATATCTTCGTGATACGGCATTTTTTCATAGCCCAGTCTTTGTCTTGCGAAACCCACACTCATAAAACCTTTGATTTCAATAAACATCGGTTTTGCTTTTTTAATAAGCTTCGCATAATTTTCCGGTTCAATCATGTTTAAATCTTTTACAAGATTTATCCTAACAACTGTTCTTTTTTTCTTTATCGTCGATATTAGTTCTAAACTTTTATTCAACCTTTTCCAAGCATCTTTTTTCGAACTTCTGTGAAATTTTTTATAAAGCTCCTCATTTGGAGAATTAACAGAAATATACAATTGTGTCGGTAATTGGTTTTTATCAATTAATTCTTTAATCTTTTTAGGATATAATCCATTTGTAACAACAAAACTCGTTTTTTTTCTTTTTTTCAACTCTTTAATTAATTCTCCAATTTTATTGTAAATCATCGGCTCCCCCGAAAGCGAAATCGCAAACTGCATAGGCTCTTGCGCTTCTTTGAATTTCTTCATATTAATTTTTTTATTGCTTTTAAAACCAGTAAGCAATTTTCTTTGCGCTTTGATGCATTCGTCGACAATCTTTTTTGGGGGGTCTATTTTTCCGGTTAGTTTATCTCCTAATGTTAGTTCAATTGCCCGCCAGCAATGAAGACATTTATTCGGACACCATACTACTGCAGGAGTCATTTGACAGCATTGATGACTCTTTATTCCATAGAATTTTTCTTTATAACAAACACCTTCATCAAGCAAGGATTTTTTTGTCCATCTACAAATCTGGACGCCCGAATGTTCACCGACGACAATATAGTGCTGTTTCTTTAAAATCTCTTTAATTTTATTTGGAATCATTTAAACCAAAAACAGAATTAGAATTTAAAACTTTTCATAAATCAAAAATATAAAAAAATAAAATCTTTTTCTTTGTTTTTTTCTTAGCAGTTTTTTTCTTGGTCTTTTTTGCTGCTTTCTTTTTTGTCTTTTTCTTAGCTTTTTTCTTAGCCATTTTCAGCACCTCTTTTTAATTAATCTTTTAACGATAATTATGTTTAAATACTTTTCTCTCCCCCTAAAAAATTTATTTTTATCGTCGGTAAATTATCTAAACGCAAAGAACCAAAAGAACATTAATATTAATAAAATGAATAAAAATAAATTACTTACCAATGAAACAATTTTTTTTGCTCTTATTTTGTCGTCTTTAACAATTGCTAAAACAGTAAGATAAAAGACTCTTCCACCATCAAAAATTCCAACAGGAAGCATATTGACAAGCGCAACACTTATGCTTATAAGAATAATCCACCAAAATAAATTATAAATAAAAATCATTGTTTCATGTTTTGGTTCATAGTAAACGTGGTCTTCTTTAAAAGACGATAAAATATCATATATTTTTCCAAATACTCCTCTGCTTTCTTGGGCAAAAAATCCAATTCCAAGCCAAGCGACATTTTCTTTATCCGGATGTTCTCCAAGAACGATTTCATATTCAGAAGTTCCATTACTCGTTTTTGTTTTGACAATTACTTTCTCTCCTGGAGAGTATTTTTCAAGTTCATTTTTTAAATTTTCAATATTTTTTATTTTAACACCATTTAATTCTGTTATTGCTCCGACTAATTCTGCATTTATTGCAGGAGCATCGTCATATAAAATCAAAAAATTTTCATTATCTTCTTGTTGCTCTAAAACCTCTCTTGTTGCAAAATATTTTCCATTGGTTGTTTCAATTTCATCAAATTTTTTCCCATCAACCAAATTCAAAATTTTTTCATAAGTTGGATTTTCAACAACAACCCCATTTACTGCAGATATGCTTGCAATATCTACAGCAGAATATGAATAAGTATCAAAAATAACTCCTGAGGGGCTGAAAGCAACAGAAAAGAAAATAAATAAAACTGCCAAAAAGAAAATTGCTGTTAAAATATTCGCAAATGTTCCTGCAGAAAGAATTGCTAATTGCGAAAACTTACTCTTTTTTTCCATTTGTTCTTCATCTGGTTCTACAAATGCCGCTAAAAACGGACCTAAAAATCCAAAGCCAGTTGCTTTTACTTTAACACCAGCATATCTAGAAAAAATACCATGAGCAAATTCATGAGTGATTGCAATTATCGCAATAATGATTATCCAATATGTAAAATAAAATGGTGGTAGAAAATCAAGTTTAAACATTTGAGGAAGATAAGGTATTAATGGCATTATCGGCGGAACTTTAATGGTTCTCACAATCTGCGGAAATGCGATATAAAGATAAACAATCTTTCCTAAAAGATATAACATAACTGCCATTAGAATATAACCTAACCCAACAGAAATATAACTCAAAACATGCAAGGTTCTTTTATATTTTTCACCAACATAGTTAATTAATTTTATTCCCCATTTTGTTCGATATAGATATAATAATCCTTCTCTCTTCAATTTTTTTCGTCGAGAATAAAGAAATATAGTTAAAAATAGGCCAAACAAGATTAAAAACCCTATATCAAAAATTGTAAAAATATTCATAATATCACCTCATTATTTTTTCCTTAAGGGCCTGAATGCCTTTGATTTGCATTTTCTGCATTTGACTTTTCCTTCAATAATTTTTCTAGGGTCTGCTCTAATTTTGCTCTTGCATTTTTTGCAAACAAAAACATTCTTGAACAACCTGTTTTGAGCTTCTTTTATCTTTGCCATATTCAAATCCTTCCTTTTTCAAATTTATTTTTAGTAAATGCCATTTATAATTTCCTCTTAATTACTCTTGTTCCTTCAACATCCCAATATTCTACATTTGAATTTTCTTCAATTTCTCCTTTTAGGTCTTCAGGAATATTGACCTCAATTGTTTCAAAACTTTCTAAATCCATTATGCTTGCATTATTCTCACCGAGTGAAAGAACTTGCGCTTTCTTTTTTTCAACTAATGGGACCTCCAATCTTTCATGACCAGGAACTACAAATATCTTCTTTTGCCCATCAAGAATTCCAACAGCTTCAATTCGGACTTTGGCATGACCGTGTTTTCCTGTTTTGCTGACATCCATTTTCTTTACCACGCAAGCCACTCCGTTTACAACTATATTTGTTCCTACCTTTGCTTCAGTAGCATTAATCAATTTAAAAACCATAGTTAAATCAAAAGAAATAGATTTATAAATATTTTTAATCCAACTAACTTATGGAAAAAATTAGCAAAAAGGATTTTATTGAATTAGAATTTACCGGGAGAGTAAAGGGAGGAGATATTTTTGATTCAAATATTAAACAAGATTTACAAAAAGCAAATTTAAATTTAGAACCTAAACCTTTTGTTTTTTGTGTAGGAGAAAAGATGTTTCTTGAAGCGATTGATGATTTTTTAATTGGAAAAGAAATTGGAAAACAATATGAGCTTGAACTAGAACCTGAAAAAGCTTTTGGGAAAAGAAATCCTTCTTTAATAAAAATAATCCCGCTGAGACTTTTTAAACAACAACAAACAATGCCTCAACCCGGAATGGTATTTAATTTTGATGGGCAAATTGGAAAAGTAATTTCAGTTTCAGGCGGGAGAGTAATAACTGATTTTAATAATCCTCTGGCAGGAAAAACAGTTATCTATAAATTAAGAATCAACAGAAAAATAACTGACAAAAATGAAAAAGCAAAAGCACTGATAGAATTCTTTACAAAAAAAGAATTCAAATTTGAAATTAAAGATAAAAAACTAATAATTTATACAGACAAAAAATTTGGAGAGTTTCTGAACCTTTTTAAAGATAAATTCAAGGAAATTTTAGGATTAGAATTAAATATTAAAGAAGAAAAAACAACTAATAAAGAAAATACAAAGATATCAACTCAAAAACACTCAAAATAACACAATAATTTTTATAAACAATCGAACTCTTTCTCAAATATGGACGAGGTGTATGGAAACAGCGGCTCTTATGATTCTCAGACAGGTTCCTTATCTGCAGAAGTAAATAATATAGATAGGGAACTTGAAGAACTTTTAAAAAAACAGAGTGCAAAAATTAAGGTTATTGGGGTGGGTGGTGGTGGTAATAATTCTTTAAGCCGAATGCGCGAAATCGGGATTAAAGGAGGAGAATTAATAGCAGTAAATACTGATGCTCAGGACCTTTTATATGCTAATGCAGACCAGAAAATTTTGATTGGGAGAGAATTAACACAGGGATTAGGGGCAGGAAGCAATCCAAAAATTGGAGAAGAAGCTGCAAGAGAATCCGAATCAGAAATAAAAAAGAAAATTTCTGGGAGTGATATGGTTTTTATTACATGTGGGATGGGTGGTGGAACTGGAACAGGTGCCGCGCCAGTAATTGCACAATTAGCAAAAAAACAAGGTGCATTAACAATTGGTGTTGTAACATTGCCTTTTACTATAGAAGGTAGGAAAAGAATAGAAAATGCAATGCTTGGATTAGAGAAATTAGAAGCAGCTGTTGATACTTTAATTGTAATACCAAATGATAAATTATTGGAACTTGCACCAGAATTGCCATTACAGACAGCATTTAAAATTGCAGATGAAATTTTAACAAATGCTGTTAAGGGAACAACAGAACTTGTAACTAAATCCGGTTTAGTAAATTTAGATTTCGCAGATATAAAGGCAGTGATGGTTGGAGGAGGCGTTTCTTTAATTGGTATGGGCGAAGCAGACACACAAAATCGTTCAATAGAGGCAGTAGAAAAAGCAATCCAGAATCCCTTATTAGATGTAGATATCTCAAATGCAACTGGAGCATTAGTGAATATTATTGGAGGGCCTGATATGAGTTTAGATGAATGTAAATCAATAATAGAAACGATTGGAAATAAATTAAGTCCTGATGCAAAAGTGATTTGGGGTGCCCAACTTTCTCCGGATATGGATAAATCAATAAGAGTTTTATTAATTGTAACAGGTGTAAGAAGTTCACAAATTACTGGGCAAGGCGATACCCTCGAGGAAAAAAAGCGAAAAGAAATCGAAGAAGAATTAGGAATAGAATTTTTCGAGTAAAATGAAAATTCCCTATATTTCTAAATTAGGTCCAAAAGATTTAGAAAAATTAACAGGACAAGATATAATTCTTAAATTACCTTCCTCATCTGAATTGTTGCCTGTAAAAGTTTTTTTAGATTCTTCACAGGAATACGAGTTTTTAGTCAAAAATAGGTCATACCCCCCAATAAAATCCGTAAAAACAAACGGAAAACTAAAATACATTTCTGATAATTTCTTTGCATTAACCGGTGATTATTCGATTTTTCATTATTTTGGAGATGTTGATAAACAAGGATACGAAAAACGAAAAAAATTCCTTGAGGAAGAATCACTAAACCCAAAACTTAAAAACCCAAATACTTTTTTTAAGGTATGGTAAAGAAAATATTAATCTTTACAAAATCCTTTTTTATTAAATGTAAAAGGGTTTGGCACATTTTAAAAAAGCCATCACGAAAAGAATTTGAAACAATCGCAAAAGTTTCTGCAATTGGAATTGCAATAATCGGTTTACTTGGTTTTTTAATTTCTATCTTAATGAAGTTCCTTGTTAAGTAAAAATCTTATTCAATAAAATTTTAAGAATTGAATTCTATAAGAAATCTTTAAAAACCCTAATTATTACGTAATTATATCTATTCCTTAGATAATTAAGGCATAGACGGAGCTAAATAAGATGATTTTTATTATTAAGGTTACAACAAATAAGGAAGAAAAAGCTGTCGATATGATAGCGGATAGGGCACAAAAGAAAAATCTTAATGTATATTCTGTTTCACGACCACACGGTTTACGAGGTTATATTCTTTTAGAAGCAGAAGATAGAGAATCTGCAGAAGAAGCAGCATTTAATCTTCCATATGTAAAAGGGATAATTGGCAAAACTATAAGCTACGATGAAGTTAAAAATATGCTCGAGCCGTCAGTAGAATCAATTTCAATTAAAGAAGGGGATATTGTTGAAATAATTTCAGAGCCTTTCAAAAAAGAAAAAGCAAAAGTTTTAAGAATAGACAAACAGAAAGAAGAAGTAGTTGTTAGTTTATTGGGGGCGGTTGTTCCATTGCCTGTCACAATTAAATTAGATAATATTCGTGTAATAAGGCGAGAAGAAGAAAATGATTAGCCATAAGTACAAATTTAGCAAAAAATTAAATTTCAAGAAATTAGAGAAGGTGTTTTAAGAATGAAGATTAAAATTTTAGCAGAAGGAGGGAATATGAGTCCAGGTCCTGCTCTTAGCCAGAAGCTCGGCCCAGCAGGAATTAATATGGGGCAAGTAATCTCAAAAGTCAATGAAGCGACAAAAGATTTCAAGGGATTAAAGGTCCCTGTTGAATTGGATGTTGATACAGCAACAAAACAATTCGAAATCAAAGTTTTCTCTCCACCGGTCTCAGAATTATTAAAAAAAGAATTAGGAATTGAAAAAGGTTCTGGAGAGCAAGAGAAAATAAAAGTAGCAAACGCTTCAATAGAGCAGATAATTTCTGTGGCAAAAACAAAATTCCCAAATATGCTTTGCAATGATTTAAAAGCTGCGGTTAAATCAGTCGTCGGAACTTGCGTTAGTTTGGGAATTTTAATTGAAAATAAACCTGCAACAGAGATTGAACAGGAAATTGAACAGGGAAAATATGATAAAGAGATACAAGAGGAAAGGACAGAAACTCCTGCAGAAAAGAAAGCAGAATTAGACAAATATTTCTCAAAGATACGATCAGAGCAAGAGAAGATTAAGAAACAGGAAGAGTCTGTTAAAGAAGCAGAAGCTGCTAAAAAAGAAAAATCTGCGGCAGCTGGAAAAGAATCTGAAAATAAACCAGGGCCCGCTAATAAATAAAATATTTTATAAATGCTTTATAACTCAAATAATTGTCTTAATTTAAAATAATCTTAGCGGGGTTATGGGGTAGCCTGGTAGCCTTTCAGGTTTGGGACCTGACGACCCCGGTTCAAATCCGGGTAACCCCATTTTATAAAATCTTTTTTATTATATCTTTTTTAAAACATAAAATAATTTAAACAGTTTTTCTCTTAATTTTTTATGTCAGATAAACCAAATCCACCGAGCAGAGAATTTATGGATGCAATATGCCATGCTGGTTCTCCTGTTATTTAATGCGAGTTATGCGGAAGAATGCACTTTGCTCCTAATACTGATTTAGACGTTGAAGAAGGAGAACTTGATGAATTTTTAAAAAAACAAAAAGAAAATCCTAAAAAATATCTTGCAGATTATGATTCAACTGCTATTGGTTGGGGTTGTCTTGATGGGAAACAAGTAGTTTATGGTTGTCCTTGTAATTTGGCTTCAAAATATGAAGAATTTATATGGAACCATAGGGAAATTATTGCAGAATATTTTTCAAATAAAGCACAAAAAATGCAAAAGGAATCTCAACAAGCAAAAAATTTAGCAAACAAGCTCCAAAGAGATATTGAATCTCTCAGATAGTTCTGATTCTAAGCATAACATTTTAAAACCTTCTTTTTGATTTATATATACTAAAATGACACGAAAATCAAAAAAAACAAAATCAGCAGGACGGTTTGGTCCAAGATATGGAAAGAAAATCAGGGATAGACTTGTCAATGTTGAAATAAAACAGAGAAAAAGACAAAAATGTCCTTTTTGCGAAAAACTCGGGGTGAAAAGGTTATCAAAAGGAATTTGGCAATGTTCAAAATGCAATAAAAAATTCGCAGGAGGAACTTATTATTTGGAATAACCCAAAATTTAATAAATAAAAAATAAATCAGGTTAATATGGCACAATATAAATGCTTTAAATGCGGAAAAAAAATCACTCATCAAACTCTTGAAAAGAGATTCGTGTGTCCTAATTGCGGAAGCAAAATTTTTTACAAACCAAGGACTCATTCTCGAAAAATAAAAGCTAAATAAATATGGATGAAAATAAAATACAGGAATTGCAGATTTTAGAACAAAATTTGCAGAATCTTCTTCTCCAGAAACAAACCTTTCAAATAGAATTAGCAGAAACTCAGGGTGCTTTAGAGGAATTGGAAAAATCAAACGATGATGTTTATAAAATGATTGGACAATTAATGCTAAAAACAGAAAAATCAAAAATTAAGAAAGAATTAGAAGAAAAAAAGAAAATGCTCGAACTTAGAGCAAAGGCAATAGAAAATCAGGAGAAAATGATTACAGAAAAAATAGAAAAACTTAGAGAAGATGTTATGGGTCCACAAAAAAGATGATTTATTTTTATTTCAAATTTTTTAATATTTTAATCAATTCTTTTTGAACTGCTAATTTTTCTTTTATTTTTTCTTTTATCTTATTACTTAAATATTTAGAATGATTAAATTCATCTTTTTTTTCATCAATATATATATACTAAACGTTAATGCTTCTAAAGCTTGGGGAATCATACAGGGTAATATTTCAACTTTAATATCATAACCAAACAATCTTTTTCTGGTTCTTGCAAAAGGAATTAATTTTTCATTTTCACTTGGCCAAACACCATCTCTATTCTCATTAAAATTTAATAAGAATCTATTTTCTTTAGGTTTATCAGAATAATAAGGTGTAAAATCTTCTACAAGATTTCCACAGGTAATAGTACAATGTGAATCAAATTTCCCCCCAAGTGTTCTTTCAGTAAGTTCCTTAAAACGCATTATTTAGAAAAATTATTTTTTATTTAAATTATTATGTGTTTTTAATTATAATCTTCTAATGTTCTTTTCAAACTATACAAAAAAACCCCGAAATCTTTATAAATATTTCAAATATCTAATAGTATGGTTTTTGATAAAATAAAAAAGAGTTTTTCAAGCGCATTGAATGAAGAAGACCTTAATGGAGAATACATAGAAATTGATTTGGGGCAAGAAGAAAAAGAATCTAATAAAGTTCTTGTAAAATTGTTTGTTCTAAAAAACTATGAAGAAGTTAATGATATTTTAAATGCATTAAGAGAAGGTTACACTATTGCAATTATTGACATAAAAGTTTTAAGACAAAAAGATTCTATTGAATTAAAAAGGGCAATCTCAAAAATTAAGAAAACAACAGATGCTCTTGAAGGAAGTATCGCCGGATTCGGAGAAAATCTTGTGATTGTAACACCCTCTTTCGCAAAAATCCAAAAAGAAGATTCAAAACCAAAAGATGAACCAAGAAGCCGGTTTGAATAAATTTTTATAAGATGACTATTGAAGACGATTTAAAAAAAGCAGAAGAATTAAGAAGCAAAGCAGAAAAGGAAATTAAGGCAGGAGAACAAAATGATACAATTTATCGCCAGGTATTTTTTAATGTAGCTTCAGGTTATTTGAATCTTTCATTATATTATCAAAATAGGGTGATAATTGAATTATTAAAATATATTAAGCAAAATAATTAATAACTTTTATATAATTAATTGTTTCTAATTAATTATGCAAATCAAAACATTATTCATACCAACACAAAAAAAACTTAAAGCAAACAAATTAAAAATCTTGGAAATTTCAAAGCAACTTCCAAAAAATATAGCAATTGCTTATTCTGTTCAATTCAAAAATCTAGCTAATGAAATAAAAAAAATTCTTTCTAAAAATCATAATATTACAAAGACTATTCAGGTGTTGGGTTGCTCAAATCCAAAATTCCAAAAACAAACACAAGCAATTTTATTAATCGGTTCTGGAAGATTTCATGCTATTTCTTTAGCCATTGAAACAAATCTTCCTATTTATATATTAGAAAAAGATAAATTAAATAAAATTTCAAATAAAGATATACAAAAATTAGAGAAGAAACAAAAAGTTGCTTATTTAAAATTTTTAAATGCGGACAAAATAGGAATTTTAATTTCAACAAAACCAGGCCAACAAAATCTCAAAAACGCAATAGAGCTAAAAAAGAAATTAAATGATAAAAAATCATATTTATTTATTGCTAATAATTTAAATATATCTGAATTTGAAAATTTTGATATTAATTCTTGGATAAATACTGCTTGTCCGCGAATGGATATGATAGACAATAGAATAATAAATATAAATAAAATAAAAATAAAAAAATAAAATTAAACCTTAGCAATTCCAAACACTGTTTTTAATGCTACTATTATTGTTGCAGGAACAAACAATGCTAACAATGCTCCAAATATTGATGTTACAATACTTCCTACACCAATTCCTATCAAAGAGCCAGTGACACTTTCCATTCCAAATTTACTCACAATAACTAATATAGCACCAGCGACTAAGAATGTTTGAGAATCTTTGCTTGTAACATTCATGAAACCAACAATTATACCCAATATTGTTAGAATCGCATATATTGATGAACTATATTTTGTCAATGTAGGAATTGAAATCAATGATGTACTTAGTCCAATGATTATTGCCAAAACTACACCAATTAAAAAAGCCCATGCTCCTAAAGTATTTTCCTTAGATTTTAAAGCCATCTTTATTTTACCTCCTTTCAATTCGTTGATAAGAATAATAACTTATCTTTATCAACGATAAAATTAAAAAAATAGAATATTTAAATCTTTTGAAAAACAAATTATATGTTTTGTATGAATATATTTTGAATCATAAAAATATTTATAAACCATATTAACTCCGGAATTACAACATGATGAAAACAAAAGTA
Source organism: Candidatus Pacearchaeota archaeon (assembly GCA_017609175.1). Classification (GTDB taxonomy): domain Archaea; phylum Nanobdellota; class Nanobdellia; order Pacearchaeales; family GW2011-AR1; genus JAFCEJ01. The sequence goes on along the minus strand of JAFCEJ010000003.1, from coordinate 84,160 downwards.
CTTGCATTGTTTTTATTGACAGCAATTTTGTCAATCGGACTGGCTAGTGCTAGCATAAAGTTTGTTGATGCAAATAATACTGAATTAAGCGAACTTAAGGCATCAGCAGACCAGGGTTCTAAAGTAACATTATCTTTTTATCTAAAAGAAAGCAATATTAACGAGATTACCGAAATCGCATTTACTTCTCCTATCGTTCTCACAGGATGTTCAAAATCATTCAACTCTGAACTTACTATTACTGGTGCTCCAACAAGTTTAACAAAAAATGAAACAAGTGGTCTTGTTACAGTCACATTTAATATTCCTGAAACCCAAGATGTTTGTACTTATACTGGAGAATTAGAAGTAGTGGGAAAATATCTCAACATACATTCTTATACTATCCCAGTATCAATTACAGTAACTCAACTCCCCTTGCCAGAGGAAGTATTAACTTGTAGGACAACAGGAAATCCAAATAATGATTTATCAATAGAAATAGATGATATTAAAGTTATTAAAGGATTTGGAAAAGATAATGAGTGGTTCCCTTTTGATGAGGTTGAAGTAAAGATAAATGTGGAGAACAATAACAGGGATGAAAAAATAAAAGATATAATTGTTGGATGGGGGATATATAATACTGCAACAGGAGAATGGTATCTTGATGACGAAGAAAATGATTTTAACTTAAAGAAAAGGACTGATAAGGAAATTGTGCTTTCTTTTAAATTAGATGATGATATAGATGAATTAGAAGACGGGGATTATGAATTTTATGTATGGGCTACTGGAGAAGATGCAGATGATAATGAAATCTGTGCATATGATTCTGAAGAATTAACAATGGAAATTGAAGATGATTTTGTTATCTTAGACGATATTAAAATTGTAGAAACAGCTCAATGTGGTATGGATGTGCAAATTGCAGGAGATGTTTGGAATATTGGTGATGATGATCAAGAGGATGTTTACATCATGATTTACAATAAAGAATTAGGCATAAACCAAAAAGTAGAAATCGGAGATATTGATTCATTTGACAAGGAAGAATTTTCTACAAATATTTTAATATCTGAAGATGCTGATGAAGGAAAATATTCCCTTGAATTTAGAGTTTATGACGAAGATAACGATATTTATGAAAATGACTATGATGAAGACGAAGCATTATTTATTGTTCCACTTAATGTAGAAGGAAATTGTAAAATTGCGCCTCATGCATCAGTTTCTGCAACCTTAGAATCTGAAGCAAAAGCAGGCAAAGAACTTACAATAAAATCAACAATTACAAATACAGGAACAGAAGAAGCAACCTATACTTTACAAGCAAGCGGCTATGAATCTTGGGCAAGTTTAAAGGACATAAATCCTGCAATAGTTGTTTTAGGTGCTGGAGAATCAGTAGAAGTTATATATAAGTTTAAAGTAAATAAGGATGTTTCAGGTTCTAAAACATTTAATATTGAAATAAAGACTGGTGACAGTGAAAAAGAAACTTTAAGACAAGCAGTTTCAGTAACAGTCGAGGAATCAACTGGATTTGAATTCCCAGAAATTACAGGGTCTGTAATTGCAGAAGATAACTGGTATTTATGGGGAATTGGATTGCTGAATGTAATCTTAATCGTTATAATAATAATTGTAGCAATTAGAGTTGCAAGAAGTTAGATTTAATTTATTTTTTTATAAATTTAATTAATCTTTTCAATATTTCTTCACCAAATTTTTCTTCTTTTTCTAATTTAATAATCCAAATTCCAATAAAATATCCTATTAGCCCCCCTGTAAGAACATCACTTAAAAAATGAAGTCCAAAATAAACTCTTGAAAATCCTATTAAAATGGCTAGAACAAGCCAAAATTTTTTTAATCTTGGAAACTCTTTTGATAAAATAGGAACAGCACTAAAAACAAACATTGCCTGAAATGACGGGAAAGAAAAATTCCATGTAGAGAAACTCGCTCTTTCTAAAATGGGCATTATTGAAACAAGCCCTAATTGAAAAGGTCTTGGTCTTTGAATTAAAAATTTCAAAATAAAACTAGTTATCATAGATGCAAATAATGTAAACCACAAAGGGAATATCCATTTTCTTTTATTCTCATTCCACAAAAATAAACTTGTTAAAAAAAGGAAAATTATTACTTCAGAACTAATGAAAGTAATTCCTAAAAAAAAATTATCCAAAGAACCGTTCCTTACCGAAGAAATTTGTTTAACAATCCAATAATCATATTGAAAACTGATTAATATTAATGCAGCAATAACCAAAAAAACACACACTTTTTTTCTCATGTTCTGTTTAAGGTTAAATTATTTAAATAGGTTTCCCATCCAAAAAATATGAATAACACAAAGAGCATTTTAGTTAGATACTTTATCCTATTAATTGTTTCAGTACCGAACCTTTCTCTCTTTTATTCTGTCTTTACCCCATTAACGATTTACCTAACATATGCTTTATTAAATATTTTCTTTGACTCTTCTTTGACAGGAAATATTGTTTCATTTAACAATTTTTCAATTGAATTGATTCCCTCTTGCATTGCCGGCGCTGCCTATTACTTATTATTAATTCTAAATTTATCAACACCCGGAATAAAATTCAAAAAAAGGATTAGATTGATTTTTCTGTCTTTTATAGTTTTTTTAATCTTGAATGTTTTAAGGATTTTTTTCTTAAGTCTGTTGCTTTTTACAGGTTCTAATTTTTTTGATTTGGCTCACGAGGTATTTTGGTATTTATTAAGTACTATTTTTGTTATCGGTATCTGGTTTGCAGAGGTCAGATTATATAAAATAAAACAAATCCCTTTTTATTCTGATATCAAATATCTTAGGAGTTTAAAGAAATAAATTAATAAATCCTAATGTTCCAAAAAGAACGAGAATCCCTGCGATTATTATTCCTGTAGCTATGGCCAAGATGCTTTTTTTCCTTTCTAAACCCAACAACCATGAAACAAGACACCCGCTCCATGCCCCTGTTCCTGGAAGAGGTATTGCAACAAATAACATTAAAGCAAGAAAACCACTTGTTTCATATTTTTTCTCAAATTTATCAACTCTCTTTTGAAATCTTTTCAAATAAGCTTCAAAAAGTTTCTTGTAAATTCGAACATTCATAAAAACTTCATGAAGATTGTCTAAAAAATAAAATATAAAAAAAATTATAAGTATATTTAATAATACTACCGTCGAGAAAATAAGGATTATGGGAATTTCATTTTCTATAGCATATGTAATGGCCATGGGAAGCCCAACCCTTAATTCTGTTACTGGCATAAGGGTGAGAAGAATAGCATAAATTAATTTTAAATCAATCATTTTAATAATAAATCTTATTATCAAATTCTGAAAACGCTTCAACAATAAATCTTTCTGTTCCTTCTAATATTTCACAATCTTTTATATTTATATTATAACATGCAGGCCCAAATTGTTCTATGCTTGTTTCATTTCCTTCCTGCAACACTATATACATATATCTCCCATAAGAATCGCACGAAGCATTTTCATCTTTAATCACTTGGATTCCAATTAACCCAAATGATTTTACAAAATTAGCTATTGCAATATTAAAATCTCCTTCACAGTTTTTTTCATACTTGCTTTCAAATACCATTTTTCTTAACGGAGTATCTAAATTCATTTTTCCATCAAAAGGAATTTTTTCTAATTTTCTTGGGTCTTTTCTTAAATAGATATTATAATCTGCTACATGCTTTCCTGTAACAGATGAATATATTGGAAAAACAACATTGTAAAACACTAAACGACCCTCTTTTACAACATTAAATTTGAGCCCCCTATATTCAAAATGCCGTATAGAATTAATAATTGCAAAACCTAACAAAAAGACAATAATTATTGCACTACCTGTAATCAATATTCTTTTTAACTGTTGGTTTTGTATTTCTTTTTGTTTTTTATCATCGTTTTTATTTTCAATTTGTTTTTCCTTATCTTTTGTTTTTTTCATATTAATATCTCCTCTAAATCTTTTTTAAAGTTTATTATTCTGTTATTTTATGCCAAATATCTTAAACAAAAATCCATCAGAAAGCTTAACTAAATCTTCTTGTTTTCCTTCTATGAAAACACAATTTTCTTCCTGATATATTTTTGAAGAATTGCTTTCCTTAATAATAATAAAATTATCCTTGCATGTTTTAAAGGGGTCATTCTCTCCACAATTTTTCTCTCCTTCAGGACACGCCTTTTGAATTCTTTGAACAAAAAGATTCAGATTTCTATAAATTTCTAATTCTGCCGCATTACTTTCTGAAAAAATATAGAGCGGTTGGTCATAATACCCATTTAGGGGGGTTAGATATTCATTGATTTTTTCTACTTCTTCTGGATTGTATTTAAAGACGAAATTATTGTTATTAATGTTTAAAACCCAAAAATCTCCTTGTTTTATGAATTCAAAACCATTATATTTTATTTTTTTATTAACATTTCCCCCACTTCCCTGGAAAGAATATCCTATCACACTAAATAACATAACCCCAATAAGGATTAAACCTACTATTAATTGATTTCGATTCTTTTTTCTGCTTTTTTCTTGTTTTGAAGTTATTTTTTTCATAGTTCTCATTTTCATACTTCTTTTAGAGTTGAATATATTAAAATTTCTTTACTAGACTATAAAAACTTTATTCTATAAGGCTCTCGCCATATGAAAAATAAAAAAGAAAAAGGGAAAAAATAAAATTTGTTTTGCACTTATGCTGCTTCTGTTAAATCAGCAGATGTTGTACCAGTGTATTTCTTACCAACAGTTGTGTCGACTGTGTTTGCTAATAATGCCTTTTGGGCATTTACAGTGTCTGCAGCTTCATATCCTGCAACTAATAGAGCAATTTCATCGCCGTCTGCATAAGGATTATCAAAGCTTTGGATTAGGTATTGTCCTGCACCTACTCCTGTTGCTTCTTCCCATGCAGCACCACAGTGTGCCCCACCAATTAACTTAGCAGCAACACTATTAACACAACTTCCACCTACAACAATCAAATTTTTACCTTGTACAGATGAAACTTCTGTGTCTTTAACAATAATGTCACCTAATGAAGTTACTCCTTCACTACCTGTTGTAACTGTAACGCTTGGAGCAGTTACAAACAAGTTTGCATAAACTTCACCGCCATGGTATTCTAAATCTACAGAATATTGGTCACTATTTGTTTTATCCCAGTCAATCTTAGTAGCAAGTTCAGATTCAACATAAGATCTCCAAATCTTTGAACTACTTGCTGTTTCATAAGCAGTACCATCTCCTTGTACAGCACTTACTGTAACTCTATTTGTGCTTGTTCCACTTGATGTTAGAGTTACATTAAATGTTTTTTGGTCCAAATCTCCATTTTTATCTTCTTCTGAGAACCACAATGTGAATTGTGTTGGGCCATATCCTGCACTGTACATATTCGCATCAGTTTGGTTTAGACTTATCCAACCTTTTTCTGTTGTTCCAGTTGTATTTGCTGACGCACTACCAAAAGGCAAGTAAATCTTCAAACCTTCTGCAGTATAAAGTTCGTGGAACGAACCTCCGCTGTTAACACTCATATTAACGATTCTATCCCCTCCAGATGTATAATCAACATCATTAATTGTTAAAATGACATTTCCTATAGTACAAGTACTGCTTGAAGCAGGGTCAAGGTCCTTACAAACAGTTTCACCTGTTACTTTATTTGTAATTGTTGTCTTGTTTACATATGTTGTAGAATCCCTTGATACTGTTGCTTTTAGATAATAAGATTCACTATCTCTTGCATTTGCCCAAGATACTACAAAACCAGCATCTGCACCTGATGTTGCATTATATATCAATTCAGATGTATTTGATGTTGCTAATGTTTCATCAGCTGCTTTACCAATTCCAGTGAAATTACCACCAACTACTGTGCTTGCATATAATATTGGTATTGTAACTTCACCATCTTTAATGGTTGTTTTTATTTCAATTACTTCATCTCCAGAATAAGTAACAGTAGTAGTTTCTTTAGCAGGGAAAGTTGTTTCACCCATTGTTAATTTAACTGCTTCAAATCCAGGCATTAACAATTCTTGTTCAGGTGTCAAAAATGTTTCCTCTTCTGTTTGCCATCTAATAACTATCTTTTGTAAGGTTCTCTTTGAACCACTATTACCTAAAGTTATGTAGGCATACAAATCGTCAATGGTCTTATCATTCAATTCTACAGCTGAACCATGTGTTAATTCTAACTTTCCTTTACCAATGCTAAATTCTACTTGCTTTATTCCACCAGCATAATCCTGGGTATTTATTTCTTTAATACCCACATATGAACCATCACTTAGTTTGTAAGTTTCTGTTGCTGAAAGAGAATTTGTGACTTCGTCATTTACTTTTAATTTTACACTGCTACTTCCAATAAATTCAATTGAAACATCGTATGTTTTATCACCTACTGTTAAGGTTTTACTTTCTCCTTCAGTAAGTGTTGTAGTTTCTGCAGCATCAAGTAGGGTTATCTTAGCAGTAGAATTCTTGAAATCAAGGATAAAGTAATCTTTTCCTAAGATTGTTAAATCAGTGCTTTCAAAATCTGTTAAATCTGTTCCATGGCTTGATTCTGGGTCAGTGTTAAAATCTATTGTATAGTTAAGGATAAATGTATTTGCATTAATGTGAAATCCTAAAGTAGGTTCTTTATCATTGTAATCAGAATCTGAAAAATGCGCAAATGATAAATTACCTAAATCTATTTTTTGGATATATTCATACTCGTCATTATTAGCATTCTTATAGGTTCCATCTTTTAACAATGTAGGAAGATCACTATCTGTTAATGATGTTCCCCATACTGTTGCGATTCCGTCTCCTAAATTCAATTTTTCAGAGCCTCTTGTAATTTGCACACTATCTCCTCCACTAGCAGTTGCAGTTGTTCCTGTTGTAGTTGAAGGCATCTTAGATTGCAAATCTGCTTGGATACTTATAGCTGGGATTTGGTCAACACCATTTGGTGAACTTGAACCATAAACAACTGCTACATTAGCTGTTCCACCGCTTATAAAAGGTGATGGATAATTAGCAGCTGCAGCAATACCCATAGTAGAACCAAGCATAACTACACTAGTCAAAACTGCTGATATTTTTTTGAAATTAAACATTTCTTTTTAACCTCCTTTCACTACATTAGGAGTTGTCTATGACAACCTGGATTGTCCTCATTTGATGACATAGGGAAAATCATCTCATTTAGACAATAGTATTCTAATTTCCCTATTAGAATACCTTTACCGGTAGTCTAAAAAACCTATCTTCTTTTAAAAAGCTTACTATCCCATTTTTTGTAATTTTCTCTAAAAACCCCCTTTTTCTTAGTTTTATTTATAAATATTGTGCTGTCACTAAGGTATTAATACAATCCCTAATTTTTGGACAAACAAAACATTTATTAATATATAGTAATTAAAAAGAATATATATGTTAAAATAATATATAATTGTAAAATATATGATAAATATATAAATGGATAAAATCTACATTATTATAAAATATTTAATAGACTAATCTAGTAAACAATGGGAAAAAAAGAAAAGACAAAAATAAGAGAAATAACAATAACAGAATCAAAAGGAGCCTTTAGCATATTTGGTAGAGGAAAAAAAGATTATGACTTTTCAGGAATTTTTGCTCTGAGACAGCTTCTTAGCAACGAAAAAGCGCGTATTTTATATGTAATCAAGACCCAAAAACCAAAATCTATTTATGATTTAGCCAAAAAACTTGGAAGGGGATTTAAATCTGTAAATGATGACATCAAATTATTAGAAAGATTTGGCTTTATTGATTTAATCGAAGAAAAAACAAAAAATAGGAAAAGATATCGACCAGAAATTGTTGTAGATTCAATAACAATTCATTTAAAAGTTTAATAATAAATCTTTATTCTTATTTCTATGTTGTCTAATTCTTGATATGAACTTTTATAATTAGGGGTTTTATCGCCCTTTTCGATTTTTAATATTTCTTTATCCTTTAAGACAATTTCTAAATTATAGCCTTTTATAACACCCCCATCTTTTACTGTCCAAGCCTTTTCCATCATGTTCTCTAATTCACTTTGTAACTCTTCACATCCCTCATCATAATTACCACATTTTTTAATTAATTTTCTTATAGATATATACTCTGATTCATATTCTATGGTATATTGAAGAGCTGATTGAATAAAACTTTTTACTTCATAACTTTCAATTAAATTTTCCTCAGACGGTTTTCTTAAATAAAAACTTAGAAATATCAGCAGAGATACAGCAACTATTATGATTATTAGTGCAAATCCAACCATTTCTTCTTGCCCTTTCTTTTTTATCTTATTCATTTTGCTTCATAACTAACCATTAATTTAGCCAGTTCACATTTATCATAAATACTATTCTCAACCATTTCTTTTCTACATAAACTTACAAAATTCTGTTTATAATTTCTATTCTCAGAATTATCAGAATAAACTGTTATTATATTACAATTAGGGTAATTTTCCATAGTACATTCAATATTTTCATTATTTTGCGGATAAATTTTCTTAATTTTAATTTCATTTACCCCCCAAAATCCTTTATAATTCTCATTATCTTTTAGCATCATTACTTTGTCAGCATCAATGCAATTTGTTTTTCCAAATGAAAATACCTTACCACATGAAAATTCTGGAGAATTTGCCAGTTTTGAAACTAATAACATCGCATTTTCTTCCTCAAGGCTTGTAGCTGTTTGTTTTAATCCAGAAAACTTAATTCCAATAATAAACAATCCTACGAATGCGAAAAGCAGTGTAACTGCTATTAACATAAATGCCATTTGCTGGATTTTTAATTGTGCTTTTTTCATTACCATAATTGGCAATTACCTCCAAATTCGTTTTTATTCTCAATTGTTTCAACAAGTGGGTCCATAAAGTCAAAATCTTTTGAAGATTCAAAATTTTTTGCTGAGTTTTCTAGTTGCAGTAAGTCTAAATCTAACCCAGAATCACAGTTTTTTTGAGAAAGGAAAGATGATTTTTCTTCATACAGTGAAGCTAATTGCTCTACTCTTTGCATTAATCTTTTAATTTGACATTCATAAATTTCTTTATCTGCAAAAATAGCACCATATATCAAATTGCCTGTGAAATATAATTTCTCTCCTTCTTTTTCAACATATTTCATGGGGTAATTAACTTCAATATCACAATCAGAGCCATAATCAAAACAAACCTTAACACTTTCTTCGGAACATTTTTCTTTTTCAGTTTTAATATTCTCTTGATTCGGGATTTTATTTTTAATTTCTTCTGGCACGTCTAAAAAACAATACTCTTTTGAGGTCAAAAAAATTAAATCAGCAACCTTGAAAGGATATTCAAAAACCATTGATGATAAATAAAATTTTTTTCCTTCAACAAACTTGTCTGAAAAAATATACTTGTTATGCGAACTAATTTCAGTATCTGTTTCTGTCCATTTATTAAAAATTTTCTGAGAAACTTTTATCTTCTGAGTTCCAAATACACCTATATTATTGCATCGATTAATTATTCTTGTTCCTGACGGCAAAATCATTGTTGTTGTTTTTTCTGATTCAAAACCAGTTTCAAGCGGATTCATAAGGATACTAATTTGTTTGGCGGTTGTTGCATCAAGTTGTGTTTGTTCAGAACTCATCATTTTTGTCACAAAAAAAATCGCTAAAAATAAAATAAAAGTTCCAATAATAATTGCAAAAATCCATGAAAAAGGAATCTGCAAATAACCTCTTTTATTCCAAGCCGTTGTTCTCATTTTATTCAGATTCTTCAATAGTTACTAAAACATCCTCATCTCTTTTAATTCTGATTTTGATTTTACCATTATTCTTTATGCAAAAAGGTTCCTTAACATCCAAGTGTTTTATTTCCATATAATCAAATTCTCCGCCTGTTCCAAATGGTTTGAAATAAATTTTAGAATCTTCGTTGAAACAAACCTCTTCAATATTTTTTGGCAAGATATATGTTTTAATCTGTGAACCAGAATTTTGCCACATTTTGTTAACATCATTTTGCAAATCATTTACAAACTTTCCAATATTTGCCTCTTTTTGAAAATTAAGAATCATTTTGATGCCATAAAAAGCAAAAATAAGAAAGATAATTATAAGAATAATTGAAAAAATCATACCAAAAGATAGTTTAATCTGCCCTCTTTTTTCATCTATCGTCATAGAATAATGAGATGTTCATTCCTTATAAACTTTTTTTAAAAACTAGTAGGTTTTATAACAATACTGCATCCTGACGATGGCTCGTTACCATAATTATCCTTACATTTAATATAATATGTTAAATCTTTGTTCTCTTCTATATCAATATAATGCTCCCTATCATCAATAGTATCCATTAATGTTCCATCTTTGAAAAAGTAGTTACAGTCTTTTGTGCCATAAACACATTCTGCTTCTTCATTTGTAATTATCTTTAAATCATATCCATCTTTATATGCTCTTACGACTATCGGCGCTTCATCATCTGATTCTACTTTGAAACTTACAGTGGTTTTTGCTTCATTTCCTCCGTTATCAATGCACCAAATATAAAATTTGTAATCTCCTGGGTCTAATCGTAATTCTTGCTTGTGATGATAAGAGTTAGTTTCACTAAATAACCCAGATTCATAATCTTCTGTTTCACCATAATAGCAATATGCTTTTCCTTCCTCTGCTCCTGAAGAAGTTTCAACTTCAAGTTCAACTTTAACAGGTTTTGTTGAACCCCTTACAACCCCTTCTTCTGGAGATACAGAATCAATATTTAATTTTCCTTCTGTTCCTTTTAATATGAATTCATAAGATTCTTTATTTATATTTCCATTTTTGTCCTTACATTTGAAATAGAATTTATTTTCTTTTCCATCCTCTAAACCATTTAATGTTGTTGAACATTCATATAACATCTGAAGATTTATTTCAGTTTCTTCTGTTGAGCAATCCATTGTGTTTTCCATATCTTCATACGACTTATCTTGTCTGCTCCATTTACATTCTGCTGGTTCATTTACACCGATTTTAAAGTCTTTAATCTCTTTTAATCCATATTTGAAATATCCCCCTTCTCTTATACTTGTTGTAACAATTATTGGTGTTTCTAAATCTGGTCCTGCTTCAACACAGAATTTAATTACAAAATTTGCAGTATTTGAATTTCCATTTCCATCTTGGCATCTAATGTAAAACTCATAATCTCCTTCTTTGTTAATTATTGGACTTTCTGTTGACGAATTTACTTTTAAAAGACCTGTTGGCAGTTGGATAACATGATGATAACCTTTTCCAGGAAATGTATATTCCATTTCTTCAAATTTTTCTTTTCTTTCATAATCTATTTTACAAATTGCAGATTCATCTGTATTTATTCCAAAGCTTAAAGGGGTAGACCAATCTACACAACCAGTTTCAGAACCCTTTTTGACAATTCTTGCTCCTCTTTCATTTATTCCAACATACTCATACCCTTCGTTTAATGCGTTTTTGTCTAAAGTTATTATAGGATATTTTGCATCTTTTTTATTTTTCCAGATACATTTGCCATCAACTAATTCACAACCTTGTCCCAAAGCACGACATTGATATTCTGAGCAGGGGAATAATTCATTTTCATTGCATTTTTCACAATCTTTTCCTCCACTCGGTGCTTGCCATGATTTACATTCAAAAGTAACTATTTTTGTTTTTTTGTTTTTGTATGTCGCTAAAAAAATTCCTACTGCAATTACTGTTCCCCAAAATACTGCCACAGAAGTAGATGTTGTTAGTTTTTCTCCCAATGTAAAAAATTTTTTAGCTTTAGGAACACTTTTTACTATCCACCCAGTTGCTTCTTTTTCTCCAGCCTTTTCCCCAGCCCGATAAATCCCCTGTCCAATAGCTCTTCCCATAAATGTTCCAACAAATGCAGATTTTGAAGCTGCATCAACTTGGTCTTTTTCTAAATCCGCTAATCCTCCAACCATTTCAACTGCCAAATAAACCGCTGAAGCATACGCAAAATTTATCATAATAGGGTGTTTAACTATTGAAGATATTTCCTTAAGAGACCATGTTTTTGCAACACCTTCAATTACCTCCTTTTTTTCCTGATTGGTAGAACCATCATCCTCCCGAGGAGAAGGCATAGCGTTATCATAATAATTTTCAAGGCCATCATAGTCTTCTCCCCCCTTCACAAATCCAATACTTCCTCCAACCATCCACGCAAATGCAAAAGTTGCAATTATTAAGATTAAAATTTCTCCTATCGCAATTTTTCCTTTTTTACTAAAACGCATTTTATTTTTTATGTAATAAATCATTTAATTCATACCATCCTTTTTTTCCAATATAATTTACACCAACTCCACAATCTCCCAAAGCATTACATATTGTATTCATTCTATTCAGCCATTTTTTTTCTAAACAATAGCAATTATGAACACATTCCCATTTTCCACCAATCTTTTTTTCATAAGTAACTTCGCACGTGACTGTTCCTTTAGAACAATAAATCCCTGATTTTTCTCCTTCCCAGAAATCAAATGCCGGCGCATATTTTGGAACACATTTCAGATTTGACCACGATGTTTTAAATTCATCTTCTACCCATACACAATCTCTAACATTTTCATTTAAGCAATCTTTTTTATTGTCTTGCTCAGTGCAATCTTGCCATTTATTTGTAGTGCATATAGCATTCATCTTCCCATCAACTTTTTCTTCAACACAAATCATATTTCTCCAGTCTCTACATTCGTCTACAACTCTTACTTCCCCATCCCTACATTCTAAAACAAAATGTTCGCTTCCAGGCAGATTTTTTTCAGTGCCCTTATTTCCGTCTTCTGATTTTGCACACCATCTTTCTTTATGTTTGTATCTTTTTCCCTTATATTCGCAACTTAAATCTCTGCAAATATAATCACCATATTTTGGATTTTCTCCAAGCCTTTTAGCCCCGCAAGTGCTTCCTGCATGATAATCACATAGACCACAGGTTTTGGAGTTTATGTTCCCTTTTCCATCATCACATTTAACATCTTTGATATCTATTACATACGTCCAATAATATGCATCATCTTGTCTGTCAGCGTCATATATGTTTGCCAAATTCCCGCAAGTATCTACAAAATAAACTTTTCCATCATGGCATGTTGTTTTTTTAGAAGGTCCGCAGTCTGTTCCAAGTTTTTCAGAAGAGCATAATATCTTTTCATAAAAAGAAACATTCCTTGATTCTCCTATCTTCATACATTCTTTTTTTGTTATGAATTTGCATGTCCTTTTCAAATCTTCTTTAAAAACACATGCTCCTTTGGTTTCTAATCCACTAAGCGAACTACACTCTTTTTCAGTTCGAATATTTCGCCTGAAATCTGTTTCAAATCCTTGATCTGCAGACAATTTTTTACATCTTGTTAATGTGTCAAAAATGCTTTTTGACCCTAAGACACAACAACCTTCTTTGCATTGAGGTATTTCGGTTATGTCTCTTTCATCCCATGTCCCTCCATTTGCCTCACAAGTTTTTTGAGCTGTATTTGGGTCACAGGTTCCTTCTTTAAAATTAATACATGTTCCGAATTTACAATAACTTGTTGATTCACATCCTGTTTGAGCTATTTTAAATCCCTCTGCACACTCTTTTTTACTATCTACAGGTTGGCACCATGCACCTTTTTTAGTCTTTTCACAACAATAACTTGCAGAAACAAAACCAATTAAAATAATAACCAATAAAAAAATCATTCCGACCATTAATGCTTTTCTTCTGTTCATTTTATTTAATAACCTGGAGGCCAAGCAACACTTCGTGACGCGAACATAAACCTTTCATTACTTTCTTTATCTGTCAAAATATAAATTTTAGTTCCATCTGTTTTCTTTTTCTTTTCTGCTTTTAGCCAATAGTTAGTATCCATGTACATTGAAATATCTGAATCGCCGTATTGTGCCTCCCATTTTAAAATTTTGTGAGCTATTGTAACCAACCTATACAAATTACTTTTTACATCAACTTCAAATTTGGTATATTTGTCAGAACCACCTTTTGTTAAGGTTAAAGGATAATCAAAAACAACGAAAATTTTATTCGGCAATAATTCAACACTATAATCATTACGGGTCAAACTAACTTCATATCCTTTTTTCTTATATGATTCTTCTAAATTATTAAAACATTTTGTGGCTTTATTTTTAATAGCTTCTTTTATTTCAGATTCAATATGTGATTTCAACAGTGGTTGTTGCATAACACATTGTTTGTAATATTCTTTGGTATAACATAAATACTCTACAGTGTATTTTTTTCCATCTTCAAAATATTCTGCATAGAATTCTGGTTCTAAATCCCCCCCATGCATAGAAATTTCTTCGGCAACTTCTTTAATCTCATTTTCCATACAATCTTGAATATATTCTGTCGGAGTTGTTGAAACAACATTTGGATGAGTGATTTTTGGATAAACTAAATAGATTATTCCTGCAAGAGCAACAATTATCACTGCTACAACAATAAAAATAGTAATTTGTCCTCTTTTGCTCATACCCCTTTTCATGTTTTTTAGAAGATAAAATTCTTTAAAAATTCTTCTATGAAATTAATATTTATTTATTTCTATTGATTCTCGCTAATCTTCTGTTTCAACTCTTGGTGCAAGAATAAAAATTAAATCCATTTCTCCTGTTCTAAACTCAAGTTTTAATGGATGGTCGTTTGCAAACTGTAAAATTGATTTATCGCATAATTTTGCGCCTTTCATAAATTTCTGCATATATTCTAAACTATATTTGGCTTTGCAGTTTTCTGCCTCAATTTTTGCCTCGTCTCCTGAAAATTCTGACCGCGCAGAATTTAAACCCTTTGCTTCTATTATAAATTTTCCATCTTGGATTATGAAAGAACACGCATCAGCGACAACTGCACAATCTTCAACAGAAGCAATCAAATCAACTGAATCCATTTCAATTTTTGAACTATATTCTAAGTCCGGAAGTTCTTTTTCTTCTGATTCAATATCAATTAAGTTCAATGTAAAATTTCTTTTTATTCTATCTTGAATCTGAATGCTTAGCAAGTTTTCTTTTTTCTCTAAAATTAAAGAACTCCCAGAACCACATCTTTTCAAAACCTGTTTTAAATTATCTAAATTAATTCCTAAAACCTCTTCTCCTGCCTCAAACTGCGAAAAAATACTTTTTGGCAACCTAAATCCTACCATCGCAACATTTGCAGGATCAATCGCAACAATACTAAGTCCAAACTCGCTAAATTTCATTCTTACTTCTGTTACTAATTCAGAAATAATTTCAACTGCTTTTGCCAATAGTACTGGCTTATCTAATTTTACAAGCATCCTTTTAAAAAAAGAATTTTGTTTTTAAGTATTATTATAATAAAGCATAGGCTAATTATTTAAACATCGCACCCTTTCCTGCACTATGGATCAAAAACCCTTGTCTTATCGAGAGCAAAGAATTAGAAAAATTACCCAACTATATTATTCAAGACCAGATATTCAAAAAACGATTTTTGATTTTTCAAAAAACAGAGAGATTTCTCCAAGATATTTTGAAGGCTTTGGAAAACGGCCAGATTCTCTGCAATATCCCGGAGATATTCTTGCAATGGTAAAAAAAGGTGCAACTTCCTTTCATTGTTCTGAAGAACTCTGGGAAGACCCCTTAAAACTTTCTACAGATTTAAATGAAAAACAATTAAATGAACTTAGGATTGGATGGGATTTGTTAATAGATATCGATAGTAAATATATTGATTATTCAAAGATTTCAGCAGAACTGATAATAAATCTTCTGAGATTTCATGGTGTCAAAAATATCGGAATAAAATTTTCAGGTAGCAAGGGATTCCATATAATAGTTCCTTTCAAAGCCTTTCCAAAAAAAGTCTACGAATCCAAAACTTCTGAGATGTTCCCCGAATGGCCAAGAATAATCATCCAGTATATTATTGAAAAAGTAAAACCCCAATTAATTGAAAAAATAACTGATTTAGAAAGACCAAATAAATATGTAAAGGATTTTGAAGTTCCAAAACAAGTTATGCCCGATATTATTCTGGTTTCATCAAGGCATTTATTTAGGATGCCTTATTCTCTCCATGAAAAAACAGCACTTGCCAGCGTCGTTATAGACAAAAATAAAATTTCAGAATTTCAATTAACTGATGCAGACCCTCTAAAAGCAAAACCTAAAAACTTTATGCCTGATGCAGAAGAAGGAGAAGCAAGAGAGTTGTTGATGCAGGCATTAGATTGGTATAGGGAAATAAATAAAGAGCAAAAAGAAAAGAGATTTGAATCAGAATTCAAACCGATAAAACTTGACAAACTTTCTGAGCAAAATTTCCCGCCATGCATTAAAAAAATATTAAACGGGATGGTTGATGGGAAAAAAAGGGCATTGTTTATTCTGATAAATTTATTTCGTTCTGTGGGTATGGAAAGAGAAGAATTGGAAAAAAGGATTGAAGATTGGAACAAAAAAAATAATCCTCCGTTGAGGCAAGGATATATTGCGTCCCAGCTAAATTGGACCTACAGAAAAAAACCTATAATGCCCCCCAATTGTAACGAATATTATAAAGGAATTGGGGTTTGCATTCCTGATGATTTTTGTAAATTAGTAAAAAACCCTGTTAATTATGTTATAAGAAAATCTACCCTCCCCCACAAAAAAACTAAAAAGTTTAAAAATAACAAGTAATTATATTCATTATGAATAAAGGCAGGTTTGTATTCGGAATTTTAGTTGTATTTCTTTTAATTTCAATTTCCTTTGCTTTTGCAGAAACTGAGTCTGAAAAAGTAAATGATGCTTATACTTGTTTGAGAAATAAGATAAATGAAAAGAAATGTTCAGAACTCTCAATAGAAGAACAGGTTTTTTCCTTGTTGGCTGTTTCTAAATGTAAAAGCGAGGTAGTTTCTATATTAAAGAAAGATGCAAAAACAACTGCTCAAGCAATTTTGGCATTAGATAGGGTCGGTTTTGATACAGGAAAAGTAGAGGATTGGTTACAATCTCAAACCCAACCCCCTTCAGAACTTACTTGGTATTTACAAATTGAAAGTTCTGAGCCGACAACCTGTAAAATCTCTTATAGCACAGAACACACAATTGAGATTGATGAGAATAAAAAAATAAATGCAAGAGCAGGAAGTTGTTTAACTTTAGCACAAGGAGGTTATTGGTTGGAGATTTCACCAAGTTGCTTTGACGAGAAATTTTCAATATCTTGCGATAAACAATTTTTTACAAATCTTTTATACAAGAAAAAAGATTCCTCAACAATTTATCTTTCAGAGATACATTCTGCATCAGCTGATGGAACAACAGAAGAAAAAGTTAATTCTTTATGTTTTAAAAAAGATGACTCTTGTGATTATGAATCAACTTTGTGGGCTGCACTGGCATTAAATAAAAAAGGTTATAATATCAATTACTATTTGCCTTATCTCGTTTCAATGATGGATGAAAATAAAAAATATCTCCCAGAAGCTTTCTTATATCTATTAACAGAAAACGAGGATTATTATGATAATTTGCTATTAAAACAAACCCCTACTGATCATTATTGGGAAGAATCTGACAATAAGTATTATGATACTGCACTTGCATTATATGCATTACAAAATGATGATTCCCCGCAAAAATCAGATGCTATTAAATGGTTATTAGATGTTCAGAATGAAGACGGTTGTTGGCGGGGAGTTACAGAAACAGCGTTTATTTTATATTCTGTATGGCCAGAAGAAGTTTCAGTTCCAGAACCATCAGACGAAGATTTGGAATCTTGTGATGAGTTAAACGGGGAGCTTTGCTCTTATGGAGAAGAATGTGATGGAAAGACAGTTGATTCAAGTGACGGAAGGTGTTGTCTAGGAACTTGCAAAGAAAAACCAATTCCAGATGATAGTGAAAGTGATTCAGATAAAGATTCTGAAAAAGATGAGAAAAAAAGTTATTGGTATATTTGGGTCTTAGTTTTTTTAATTATTTTGACAATAATTGGAATAATTTTTAGAGACAGGATACGTCCTTATTGGTTTAGGTTAAAACATGGTTTTGGTAGGGGAGGTGGTGCTCCGAGTTCTTCGCAGGGACCCGCTCCACCAGGATTTCTTCCTCCTGCAACACCAGGACCAAGAATAAGACCAAGAAGAATTTTGCCTTCGGGCCGTCAGCCAACGCAATCAAGACGCCCAATTATGCCAAAACCGAAAAGTCCAAAAGAAAAAGAATTTTCAGATATTCTAAAAAAATTAAAAGAAATCGGAAGTTAAAATGAAAAAAATATTTTTTATTTTTTTCTTAATCTTTTTTTTACCTTTCATTTCATCTGTTAATATAAGTATGAAAACAGAGTTTAATTCCCAAGAAACGTTAATTGCAAAAGTTTCAGGAGACTTTTTACAGCCAATTCTCAATGAAAATATCTTCTTTTATAGGGGGCATGTTAGGGTTCCGATTGAATATGACCTCGCAAAAATAAATGATAGCGTTTATATTTATGCGATTCTTCCAAAGACAGAGAATAAAAAAAATTATTCCATCGCCATAGAAAATGTGAGACATATTGAAAATGGACAATCTACAGACGAAGAAATAAAAAAGAATTTTTCAATTTCCGAACAAATAGCAGATTTTAATATTAATCCCGGTTTTGTTATGGCAAAAGATGATTTCTTTATAGAATTAAAAAACCTGCAAAATTCTGAAATTGAAATAAAAATAGAAACAGAACAATCTGGGGGATTTTTCTCTTCTTTATTTGGCGGTTCGGATGAGCAAATAGTTCTTAATCCTGGAGAAACAAAAAAAATAGATTTTAATATCGTTAATTTTGAATCTGGGTTGCAAATAATAAAATTAAGTACAGATAATCTGACTTATGAAGTCCCTGTTTATATTTTTCTCAATCCACAAGATTCTATTGATGGAAAAAAAGACGAAAAAAATCAAGATGAAGAAACACAAAACATTGAAAAACCCACAGAAAACAAAAAAGAAGAACCTTCTCCGCAAGCAATAAAGACCTGCTTTGAAATGAAAGGAGAAATTTGTTCTCAAAATGAAATATGTGTGGGAGAATTTGAATACGCTCTCGATGAAAAATGTTGTCTAGGAACTTGTAAGGAAAAACCAAAAACCCCTCCCTGGAAAATTTTTGGATGGGGAATAATTATTTTGGTAATTCTTATTTTAATTGTTCTCTTTGCAAAATATAAAGGAACAAAAAAGCCATTTGATTTATTAAATATTGCAATGAGAAGATAATTATTTTTTCTTTGTCTCTTTCTTTTTTTTAACACTCTGTTCTTTCTTGATATTTTTTTCTGATTTCCCTTTTTCAATGTTTCCTAAAACTTCTCTCAATTTATTTTCAAGAATTGTTTTTTCGTTCTGCAACACTCTTGCAATTTCGTCATAGCCATGTAATCTTCTCATTAATTCACTTAAAATGTCGCTCCATGAATTGTTTGTGATAGCAATTAATTCAGGATTCACAATTTCAATATGTGCAGGCATATATTTAAAACAAAGAATAACTAAATCTAAAATCTCCTCAACTTCAACTTCGACTTCTGCAAAACTCGAATAAAAATTTTTATGGTCTTTAATCTCTTTTGGTTCAGCAATTTTTTTCTCTTGTACACTTACTCTTGGTTCTTTATCCATCTGTTCAATTATATCATTCAAAGTCTTTGTTAAATGTTCTGCAGGCCTTCCTATAATTTCGAGTATTAATAACGCTTTGATACCTTTTGTTTCTTCTGAGTTATTCAAGTTTATCATTTTGTTTGGTGAATTTTAAAACAAACAAAACAAGCAATAAAATGCAAAAAATTACAAGACCATATTTTGCATATTTTGTTTTATTTGAATTTGAGATGTTTTCATTTGTTTTTATATCTTTCGGAGTTAAATTAATAACACTTTTAGTCGTTTTTATTTCTTCTTTTTTATATTCTTTTATTTCTTCATTTTTGAGATTATCATATTCTTTGTTTTCTTTTTTGTCTTCCCCATTATCACAATTATTCTCTTTGTTTTTTGTTGCTTCTATAAATTTCCAATTTCCACATAATTGCCATGTTTTGCTATCCCATGAAGTTTCTTTTAGCATTTCACTTCTGTCAATTTCTTCCCCACCAGCGTTATACAATATTACAAAATCACCATTATTATTCAAAACGGCTTTGCTTAATTCAATAACATAATAGTCTTTTTCTTTGATTATTGTTCCAGGAGGAATTGTGTAGATTTTTTTAGGTTTTGTTATCCCATCATAAATTTCCCATTCAGAAATATCTAAATCTTCTCCTTCATTATATAATTCAATCCATTCCTTTCCAGCACTTCCATCAATAGGATTTATTTCAATTTCATTTATTCTTATTCCCCAAACGTTTGAAATAAAAAACAAAACAAACAATAAAAATACAATCCTTTTCATAAAATTTTAAGAAAATAACCATATTTATCTTTTATTATATTAATTTTTATTAATGATTTATTCGAGAAATTAATATGGAATCAAAATTAATCATAGATAAAATTCAAAATACAAAAGATACAAATTTGTATGGAAGAGGGCTTATCGAGATAGAAGTTTTATCCAAAGAAGGGAACCTTGTAAAAATAATACTTAAAGGAAAATATAATATAAAAAAAGGAAGAACTGTAAAAGTAAGATACTTATTAGATTCTTCTGGAAAGATATTTCTCAATCTTATATTGATTTAGATGCTTTTAATTAGGAAATTATCCAAAAAACTGCGCGAATTTTTTCCCTTTTTTCCTAGCTTCTTCAAGTGTTATCACCCAATTTTTTCCAGAATCTCTTAAATCTTGCGGTCTGACAAAAAGCCAACCCTCCCTATTAAATCGCAAAGCAATTACCGGAGTTAATTTAAAAATCTCTGAAAAAATAATAAAACTTTCAATTTGCTTTTTTGAAATATATTTCATAGGCTTTTTACTCGATTTAACCTCTATACAATATTTTCTTCCTTTTTTGCCCGCAATCAGGTCACAGTCAGCATTTTCCATTGTTCCACTTCCAGCAACCCGCACAACTCTATAATTATTATCAATAAAAATTTGAAATAATTCTCTCTCAACCTTTGAACCTTTTGTTTTATTTTTTGGCATTTTTGAATACCTTTTTTATATCTTTAAATATCCAAAATCAAATAATCTCTTTACCTCCATTCAAAAAATTATAAATCTCTCGCTTGCAATGTTCGTCGCTGATTTGCCTTTGCCCGAGCTATCGCTTTTCTTAAAATTTCTCTAACAACTTCTTCAAGTCCTCTTCCAACTTCTTCAGCAACATTTGGTACTGCATTTTCCTTATCCAATTCCTTTACAACTTTTTTGATGTTTGATTTTACAATAAGTCCTCCGCTTGCCATATTATTCTATCTGATTTAATAGTTTAATTATTTTATCTTTACCAATATCTAAAATTAAACCAGCCAAACGAGGTCCTTTTTTCTTATTAATAATAACCCTATAAGCTACTTCAAAAAAATCTTTGTTGCTTATATCAACATTTTTGCAAATTTCATAAAATTTGTTAAAAAGTTCTTTTTCATCATAATCCTTTTCTTTTAAAACTTCTCTAAGGTTTATCAGGGCTTCTTTTTCTTTTTTATTCAATTTAACTTTTACTTTTTCTTGGACCTCAAATTTCATATCTTCACCAGCATACTTTTCCAACCAATTCTTAACTTTTTCCGCTCTCTGCTTCACTTCCCCCTTTAATTCTTTCATTTTCCCAGATTGAACAATTGTAATTAAATGTCTAAACCCAATCCGAGCAGGTTTCTTTTTACTGACTTTCAATCGAGATAATTCATATATTCTTTTTTCTTGTGCATTTGCTTTTTTGTCATAATATTTTTTTTCAAGAGCGTCAAAATCTTCATAGATTTTTATAACGTCATTATCAAAACTAATTTGAAATCCTTTATTTGGCCGTGTGCCGACGAATAAATATCTTAAAACTTCTGGCTCATAAACTTCTTCAACATCGTTTAATGTAGTTACATTTCCTTTTGAACTTGAAAATTCTGTTCCTCCTTTGATTCTAACCCATTCATATAACTGGTACATTGGAGCTTCGTAATCAAAAACTTTTTTTACAATTTCTTTCCCAGTTGTAAATGAGCCTCCAGGAGTGCTATGATCAATTCCCCCTGGCTCAAAATCAACTTTTTCATATTTCCATCTTAATGGCCAGTCCACTCTCCAAGGAGCTTTTACAGTTCCTTTCTTAGAAAAATCTACTTTTCCTTTATAACCACATTCACATTCATATTCAACGATATATTCATTAGCCTCCAAAACTTTTGTGGAATCTTTCTTACACTTTTCACAATAAACTGTCAAAGGAAACCAATTTTTACTTAAAGGCTCTTTTCTATATTTATTGAGCACCTCCATAATTTCTTCTCTTTTTTCAATAGCCAATTTTATTAATTTTGCATATTTGCATTTTTTATTCATTATACTTTGTCTGATAAACTCTGGTTCAATTCCAACTTTTTTTAAAGAATTCTCAAATTCTTTTTCAAAATGTTCTGCATAACTTCCATCACCAAACGGGGACGGAATCTCACTTAAAGGCATTCCAATGTATTTTTCATATTCTTTTTTAATATTTTTTGGAACCTTTCTGAATCTATCATAATCATCCCAAGAATAAATAAATCTCACTTTTTTCCCTCTATCTTTTAATGCTCTTACTACCAAATCGGTCGTTATTACTTCTCTAAAATTTCCAATATGTATTGTTCCAGACGGAGTGATTCCAGAAGCACAAACATATTCTTTCTTGTTTCCCTTCTCTTTTATTATCCTATCTGCAATATAATCTGCCCAAAAAAATTTTTCTTTTCCCATACTTTCTATTAGATATGCAATATTTTAAACGTTTTGAA
The DNA here is from genome assembly GCA_017609175.1 of Candidatus Pacearchaeota archaeon. GTDB lineage: Archaea > Nanobdellota > Nanobdellia > Pacearchaeales > GW2011-AR1 > JAFCEJ01. The sequence continues at coordinate 61,170 of JAFCEJ010000003.1, read as the reverse complement.
ATCCTGAAATCTTTCATCCTTTATCTCAACCTTTTTAATTTGCGAATGTTTTGGACCTTTTTTGCAAAGTTCAATCATTTTATTCACAGCATCAGCATCCCCCTCAAGAAAAACTTCAACCCGTCCATCCTCCAAATTTCTCACAAAACCTTTAACATTATATCTTTCAGCATTTTCTTTTATGAATGCTCTAAAAAAAATTCCTTGCACTGTGCCTGTGATATAAAGACGGACTGATTTTTTCATATTAAATATAATTCAGAGGGCTTTTTATATTTTTATTGATGCTTGCAAGATTTAAGACTTAAAATAGACGCTTACTTATATGCTCTTAGTGACGTCTTGCAGGTTGCTCTGCACAAATTCACCTACAGCGAACTTCTCTTAATCGCATATGTTATCTGTAATTCGAGACGCCTTAAAAGTTAGAGTAAAAATAGGAAATAATATTTTTTCTCCCGACCAATAGGAGAAACGCGCGCCATCCTTACAGGACAGATAGTCAAAAATCAAAGATTTTGAAATCTATCTTAATCTTCTCATTCGCTCTATATTTTTTTCAAATTCTCTTCTCTGTTTTTCCAAATACCATTCTGGCTTTGTATCATTATTTTTTCTAAATATTCGTTCAGATTCTGGAATAGCGTCTTGTTTTGCCCTAGGGAGCATACCTCTCATAACTTTTTTATAAAATTCTTGGTCACCATATTTTTCATGAAGTTCTTTGTAATATCTCAGAATATCTTCTTTATCTTTTTCTTGCATCTCTTCTGGCACAGGAACTGCTTGAGCACCTTCTTCCAATCTTGCATAGTGACTTTTTAAAACAGCTTCAAGAGCATTTTCTGCATCTACTACATCATGAGCATGCATCGCTGCTCCCCATCCACAAGGACAGTAAGGGATATCTACATAAAATTTTCTCATTTTTTTAAGTAAAAACTACTTGTTTAATAATTTTATTATTCTAAAGAATATTATCAAAAAAGAAGCAAAAAAGCGGGCGGGCAATCTCTCTTATTTATTGGTCGTCGGCACCACCTCCTCCCCCACCCAAAAAATGAAAAATAAAACAAAACCCACCCGTGTTGCTTTCAGCAATTCTCGTCCTACTCGTGAGTTGCTTAATTCAACAAAAGTTAAATTGAATTTTTTATTTTCACAATTAAATGAAAGGAGGTTCAGATGAAAGAAATTGTAATTGCTATAATCAGCTTGATTTTAGGTATGTTTGGGGAAGCTTTTTTCCTCTATACACGAAGAACAGACCTTCCAACAGGACTCATGAAAAAAGCAGCAGCTAACCCTAAAATCATTAACATAGTTCCTAAACTTTTGTCTCCGATAAAATAAACTATTAAACCAGCAATTACAACAAGTCCAGAAACAGAACCTCCAGACCAACGAATGCTTGAAAATTGAGCTCGTTTATTCATTTCATACTTACCTCCATTGTAAAGGTAAGAGGGTCGGCAAGTATTAAAACTTGTCGGCTCTTTTCAAAATAACAAAATGAAAATAAAAAACTACACAACTCACAATGACGAGAACGAAATCTCAACTCACGAGGAAACTTTAGGTTTCAGCTCGTCCTCACTTCGTTCGGAACTTCTCTTAAGCTTGATGTTGGTTTCAATCGAGAAAGGGGCTTATTTTTTTAATACTAAATGTTTTAATCCTTTTAATTTATCTTCTGAAACATTAATTGTTGAAGTAAGATACGATGGAATAAAAGGTATACCTTTACTATCATATTCTCTTATTTTAGAAGAATTACCATCATACCAAAATTGTTTTTGAGATGAGTCTCCACAAGTACCAAATCTAACAGAATGAATATGAAATAATCGATCTTCTTCATTACCAAATTCTCTTGTAGGATTATAAATAACAAAATCTCCTACTCCATATTTCGGTTTAAGTCTTTTTTAAACATCTTCATTTTAAGAAATTGTTTATTTTTTATAAATTTTATCATAACTTATTTCTTAACTCTTCGGTTTAGAAATTTCGTGGTTCGACCGTCACACTAAAAATCAAATTTCTCTCCTATCCAACTCATTATTCAAAATAGCCACAACCTGTGAAGCAAAATATATTTTAGGTCCAATATTCACAAGCTTTGCAGTTTTCTTTAATCTTCTAAGCTCTTTTTGAGGCAAACCGTCATGGTCCCCAAGGATAAAAACAGCATTTTTCATCTCATTTGTTTCAATTTTACGAATATCCTCGCCTTTTTTATCCAAAATAAAAATTTTTTTTCCCTCATTTTCTAATTCTTCAACCACTTTCAAAAAACTTTTTTTCTCAATAAAACATCCTGGAAGAACCTCTTTTTTCTCCCCATCTTTATACTTATACAGAATTTTTTTGATTAACCCCGCAACGTCTTTCTTGCTTATTTCTAATTCAGGCTTAACTTGAATCTCAATATGCTTTGGTGGGTCGGGCATTCCGTAAAAAATTAAATGAAGTTTAACATCTTTCCGAACATCATACGACAAAAAGAAACTTGCAATTAAAACATGAATTGCAATATCCATTCTTCCAGCTTTCATCAAATCTCCTGAAAGTGCTTTCCCAGACGTCGCCGCGTGTCTTGAAAAATAAATAAAGTGTCTCATTTTACAGGTTGCAAAACAAATTCTGGCTTTCCGATAATCTTGCCTTTGTTTGTTTTTTTATAAACTCCAATGAACTTTTCTTTACTAAACACAATAAATTCCTCTTTATCAAATTTTTCTTTTTTAATTAAATCGTCCTCAAAAAGGGGTTTGCCAGTTAATAATTTTTTTACAGATTTTTCTTTAACCTCTACAACCGGAAAAATTTCTCTCAAGGCTTCTTCAGCAGGAATTAAGATTTTTCTCAACTTTTCTTCATCTCCGACACTTTTTTCTAATTCATAAAGATTAACAAATTCTTTATCATTTTCAGAAAAAATTCCTGCCCTAGTTCTCCTCAATTCGAGCATATGCGCACCACTTCCAAGCTCCTTTCCTAAATCATCAATCAACTTTCTGATGTAAGTCCCCCCCTCACATTCCACATGGAATAAAATATCTTTCCCATCTTTTTCAAGTAATTCAAATTTCTTAATTTCCCTTTCCCTTTCTATTCTTTTCACTCTTGATTTTACTGGAGGAGTCTGTTTAATCTTTCCCAAAAATTTTTCTTTAATTATTTTCTTTATTTTTGACAATTCAACATCTTTATGGAGTCTCATAATTCCAACATATTCTTTATCATGTTTAATAAAAAATCCTGTCAGTTTGCATGCACGATTTAGGGCAATTGGCAAAACTCCTGTAACTTTTGGGTCAAGAGTTCCAAAATGAGACGTCTTTCGTAATCCGAGAGTTTTCCTTATAAAATCAGAAATGTTAAATGATGTTGGGCCCGAAGGCTTGTCAATATTTAGAATTGAGAATTCAAGAAGTTCTTGGATTGGTTTTTCTGTTTTCATTTTTTCGTATCAAATATTTTTTATAATATTCTTTAGCCTATATAAAAATTTTTAAATTAACTTGCCTGCAAGAAGGTATGAATTCAACTACAAAATCATCTCAGACTGATGTTGGCATTATAGATGCATTACTGTTTTCATTCCTATTTTTTATTCTTCCCACAGGAATAATTTCTCATTATGTAGATAAAAAAGATCATGATTTGTCCTTGTTTAAGAGGGTATATTCTAATCAGGAGGCATATTTTACTTCTAAAGATGATTTAAATACCGAAATGATTTTCAAAAGAAATGTTAATCTTGATGGAAAAAAATATCTCGTAAAAATTCCTTTAACTCCTCTTCCTTCTGGTTGCCTAAAACGAGATTTCTTTTCATATCAGACAGGAGAAACATTAGTTGAAATAGATTATAATTCCTTTCCTTTGGGAGATACTATCGAGATCTTTCATTCTGGTGAAAGAGTAAAAGCTTCTTCAGAATTAATTAAGGATGCGAGAAATATTGGAGAGAGATTACTTGAAAATATTTTAGAATCACAAGAAAAAGAAATGGGGATTAATTTAGCAAGAGCAAAAAAAGATTTGGGAATCAAGACAGATTATTCTAATTGAGAATAAGTGACTTATTTATTATTATGGAAAAAACAATTTGGACTCCCTGTTTGTGTGGGAGATATGATTTTGAAGTTTATTTGGATACGGGTTTTGCAAGAGATATGATTCGATCTCGAATTCCAATCGAAAAACAAACAAGGATGAATGAATTAGCAAATGAGGAATTAAAAATATTGAAAACTAATTGGTTAAACCCATATACTTTTTACAAAGATTCTTTTTTTATAACTCAATTTTATATTGGTCAAAATGGTGTTTGGCTATCCATAGATGACCAATCTATTGGGGATTTACTTAGTGAGAAAGAATCTTTAAAGACAATCAAATATGCTTCACATAACATAGATACCCCAAAACAATTTTATATTCTGATGACACTTTTTGATAAGTGGGTTAAATATGCAGACACTATTAAAAGTATTTAACGATTTATTGGATTGATATAAAATACCCCTACCAACATCGTATTATCTAATATTCAGAAGAATGTTGATAAAATCCCACTAATGGGTCAGACTTTCGAATGGCTCTAACCACTCCATCAGCATCCCTTGTCCTATTCTCTTCTTCTAACACATAATCAATATGCATTTTTCCCTCTTCATCTGGAACAAAATAAAGTCCAGCCAATGGGTCAGACTCTCGAAATGCTTCAATTATTTCATCAACATTTCTTGATTCGCCTTCCATAGGGTTGGTATAACCTACTCTTTTATAAATATTTCTATCTTATTTTATCAAATATTTTGAACCACTAAAGTTTTCTACTTCATTTCCTGCTCACATGCTTATTGTCTTTGATATAAAATCTCAATTTTTTTGGCAAATCTTTTTTTATGCCAATCCTAAAACTTTCAACTACCTCTCCAATAAATTTATCATCTAAAATATATAACTCACTTTCCCACAAATTTTTATTGTGGAATTTTTTATCTATGTTTAATGATTTAGTTAGCAATCCCGGACCACAACACCTATCTTCAAAATTAATTGGTTCTAATGCTCTTAATAAAACAGCTTCTGCTTTTCCTTTTTTTCCTGTTACAAAATTTATTAACCAATTATTATGAACACCATAGACTAAGATTGTTCCAGGTTCACTTTCCATAGTCTTTTTTAAATCCCCATTTTTACAAGCACGGGAAGCAGGGTCTTCTGGTCCGTAATATGCTTCAGTTTCAACGATTCTTGCATTTTTTTCTTCTCCGTCCTTGGTTTTTCTAACTAAAATCTTTCCTAATAATTCTCTCGCTACAATTTCAGCATCTCTAGAAAAAAATTCTTTTTTTAATTTGCGAATCTCCATCAAACTAAATTGTAATTAGACTATAAAAATTTATTTTGCTAAGGCCACCCTCTTTTGATGTTTTGGCTGTTTTGTTTTTCCGCCTGTTTCATGCTTGACTTTTTTTGCAGTTTGTTTTTGAATTTCTTCGCCCGCTTCTATGACAGCTGCTTTTTTCTCTTCTTCCTCTTTCTTTTTCTCAGTTGTTTCGGTTGTCTCTTCCTTCTTCTCTCCAACAGATTCCTTTTGTTTCTTTTTCTTTGCTTTTTCTTCTCCCTCTTTCAAAATCTTTTCTTCTCTTAATTTCTTAAACTTAATTTTTTCAGGATAATCCACAAGCTCTGCTCTAACAATATCTTTTTCTTTAATCGCTTTGATTTTAATCTTCGCTGGGGGTTTTTTGATTCCTTTAAACCAAACTTCTTCATTCAAATATTTGTCAATTTTGATTTTATTTAAATCTCTATCTCGAACTTTCATATGCCTGACCAAAAATTCTTTTATTGCTTTAATCGCTTTTTCAGCTCTTCGGTATCGCGGGACTTTTTTCCACTCTCTTCTAAGAGGAATTACATATTCCCTTTCAAGTTTATCCGTCGTTTTAGTTTTTTTATCAGCCATTTTATCCTAAATGCGATTTTCTTATTTTTCGCGGTTTAATATGGAGTTTAGTTCTTCGCCACGAACGTTTTTGTTTTGTTGTTGCAGAAGGATGAACTCTTTTTCCAACCCCAAATTTTTTAAGAACTACCCAAACAGGAGCCCATCTAGTCCTTCTTCCTAATTTTGCAAGTTTAGCCTTCTTTTCTGGATTCTTTATTCCCATTATTTAATACTCTCCAAGAATTTAATTCCTTTTTCAGTGAGTTTTCTCCCACTTCTTTTTCCTTTTACTTTTTCAATTTCTGTAAAACCAGCTTTATCTGCTTGTTGTAATATTGTCCGGATTATTTTTCCACTCGCCTTCATAAATTTTTCTGGTTTGCTTCCGCGATTTTTTCTACTACCATATTTTGTTCTTAATCGATTCACCCCTACGACTTTGTTCTTATAAATTTGTCTTAAAATGCTCGCAGCTCTTTTATACCAAAAGTCCGGCTCATTAATTGGCCTTTCTTTTGAAGGGCCTGATTTAACAAAATCAACCCATTCAGGAGCCTTAAATTCTGGAATCTTTTTTAAGGCTTCAGCTAATTTCAGATTATATTCTTGTGCATTTGCTTTTAATACTTCTGACATCTTCAAATTCGTTTAACATTCAACCAAAAAGATTTGAATGCTTAAATTGTCTAATTGACCATTCCTTGCGGAATTAGACCAGCCAATAAGCTGTTTAGTCTAAGATTAATGTGAAAAATTAGTTTATAAAACTATCGAACATCTTTCCGGAATTTCCTTACTACAATTGTAAAACCAATAACCCGAGATACATAATTTTTCCCTAATTCTTCTATAATTCTTTTAGAATATTCATTAACTTTTTGTTTCTCATGCCCAGCGCTTTTTAAAACAGAAATTCTTACTGTTTTGCATTTTTTAAAATGGTTCTTTAAAGTAGAAATAAAATTCTCTGTAATTCCTTGTTTTCCTAATTGAATTTGTCTTTGTATTTCAGGCATACTCTTTGATAAATTTTATATATTATAAATTCTTTTATTATATAAAAAGGTGTATTATGTTAGAAAAATTAAAATTTCCTAAAGAAAGACTATACCCTGTAGCATTTGCAACTTTTTTAATGTATATTGCTTGGCATCCTCTTGGGGATTTTATAGAAAGTCTTATTATTGGATGGAGAATTGTCCCAGGCGAATTATTCACACGAAATTTTTGGCATTGGTTTATCCCCCTTATACAAAACTGGCAACATTGTTATCTTCTTGCTTTTTTTGCTTATTTTATTCCTATTACTCTTTTCTTTTATTTATGGTATTTTTTATTTAAAAAATGGAAACTTAACAAAATAATCTCATATACAATCTTTATTGTAGTTTTGCTTTTTTTTATAATTCCTTCAATAATCTTTCCTGCATTTGTTCCATCTTCTTCAGTAGCATATCAAAACGACATAGAAGGATTTAGGTCTCATGGCATGGAACCGCTTAATTTGTGGATGTATTTTCATATGGGTTTTTGGTTTATATGGATGGTCTTTCCTCATATTCTTGGATTATTTACAAAAGAAAAAACAATGTTAAAAATTTCAGGAATCGTTTGGATAGTTTTTCTTATAGTTTGGATAAGTAGCGCTCTTTTAGGAAAGTTTATTTATGTTCCAATGGGGCCTTAAATTTTTTTGAATCTTTCAATTTCTTCTTTCTTAACTCTAATGATTTTGAAATTTCTAACACCAAAAGTTCCGAGTTTCATTCCTTTTCTTTTGTAAATGTCCTTTCCTTTAAACCAATGCACTTCAACATCTGATTTATTGTCTCTCCAATCTTGACTATAACGCGCACAAAAAATTGCAGCTTCTTTTCTATCTTTCTTATTTGTCCTTGAAGCTTTAATGTTTACAAAAGGACTGCCCGGCTTTGCAGTATGAAAAACATCTTCGTTTTTTCCAACTTGTGCAACAAGCTCCTCATTATTTTTTGCATTTTTGCCGGCCAAAACTTTTTTACCTGAACTTGTTTCAAATTCTCTGAATTTCATTTTATTTTTGATATTTTTTCTCTGATTTTTTACCTCCTTTTGATTTAACCCTGATAAAATATCTTTAAGGTTATTAAAGAATGTTGTGATATATTAAAAACTTTTTCAAGATTAAACTATTATCCCTCTTTTTCTTAATTCTTCTGCCTTTTTTTGAGAGCATTCCTCGCACCTGAATTTTGGAGCTTTATCACTGGTCTTATCGTAATTTGGTGTTTTTACTAATCTATACCCTCTTGCTATTTTTCCACAATCAGAACACTTTATATTATCTCTCACCTCCCATTGTGCAGCTAAGGATTTTGACGTAAAAACAAATCTATCTACCCAAAAAAATATTAATCCCCCGATGAAATTTGCAATTATTGTAGCAACCCATTTGTTTAAAGAGGAAAGCCAGATTAAAGCAATTGCAAGAATTGGCGTGCTTAATTGCCACCTACAAAGATAAAGAAAATACCTCTTTAAATTGACTCTCATTGCTTTTAGAAGAAATGTTTATTTTTAAGATTTTATTTCTTTAACCAACTATTCACAATTTTCAAACACTTTCTCTGATTAGGCCATGTTAATTTTTTAATTGCTTTATCAAATGACACCCATTTATAATCAGAATGCTCTGCATCATGATTTTTATTTAAATTTACTTTTCCTTTTTTTACTTCTGCTGCATAAAGTCTATATTTTTGCCCAATGATTCCTGGCCGGTCTTTGAGCATTTTTTTATAGTTATATTTTCCAGAAACATGCATATTTTTTATTTGTATTGCTTCTAATCCTGTTTCTTCTTTGACCTCTCTTTTAATAGCTTTTTTTGTAAATATTTTTTCTTTTAATCCTTCTACACCCCCTTTTGGGAATTCCCACCCCCTCCAATGAAGCTTTCGCTTTAAAATAAGATACTCAATTCCTTTTTTTGTTTTGCAATATACTACAACAAAAACAGACTTACGATATCTCTTTTTCATTTTAGCTATCTCCACTTTTCTAAAGCCCTTTCCAACTCAACATGTGTCTGCGCATATTTTTCTAAAGAAATTTTTTTCATTGTAGCATCAACTGCTTGACGCATTGCAATTGCACCGGCTCGGCTTCCATAAGGATGTCCATGAATTCCTCCCCCTGCCTGAATTACTAAATCCTTTCCAAGATGTTTAATTAAAAAAGGAACGTGTCTTGGGTGCAAACCTCCTGAAGAAACTCCTAAAACTGGTTTAATGTCAAACCATTTCTGCTCTAATCTATTTTTTGTCTCTTTGACTTTTTTTTGTTCAATATCTTCTTTAATCTCTTTAATCTCCCTTATATTTCCTTCAAGTTTTCCAATTCCTGTTCCAATATGTATTTGATCAACCCCAATTAATCGCGCAAAATCTGCAATTACCATCATACTTATTCCATGATTTGGATTTCTGTCAAAAGCAGCATGCATTGCCCTATGTGCATGAATTGCCATTTTGAAATTTGCTTCTCTTAAAGTTTGTAAAGCACCCCAACCTGCTGTTAAAATATCTAACATAACATATTTACCGCCTTGTCTTTCAACTAATTCTGCTCTCTTAATCATTTTTTTAGTTTCTGCAGTAACATTTACAAGATAAGCTTTTTTCTCACCTGTTTCGCTCTGTGCCAAATCTGCTACTTCCAAGGTTTTTACAAGCCGTTTTTCAAATTGATTAAATTTTTGCGAGGCCAAATTCTCATCATCCTTTACAATATCACATCCACCCTTCCAAGATTCATAAGCAGATTCTGCATGGTCTTCTGTTTTTAGTCCAAGCTTCGGTTTTATAATAGTTCCAATGAGTGGCCGTGATTTTACTTTCATCATTTTTCTAATTCCTTCAATTCCATATTTTGGTCCCTTAAAACTTTTCAAAATCGTTTTCGGAAAACTAACATCTTCCAACCTTAAAGCCTTCACAATCTTCATCCCAAAAATATTTCCTGCAATAGAAGATAAAATGTTCGGAACATTATCTGACTCAAACAATTCTTTTGGGTAAGCGATTTTAACTTTATTGCCTTTAATAGAAAAAACTTTTGCTTTTAACTTTTCAACGTAATCCTGCTTAGGAATTTTTGTCCACGTTCCAATACTTGATTCAAGTGCTACAATATTTGCCGCCTTTGCTACAGATTTCCCCCTAGGAAAAACTTTAAACAAACAAACTAAATCTTCTTTTGGCTTATACTTCAAATCTACAAAATCTAATTTTTTCATTTCCAACCTCTTTTATTTTCCTTTACTCATTCTTATTCTTTGTAAAACATTATAATAAAATCCATTTTCTTTTCTATAAAGGTTTTGATATACTAATGCAAGATTTTCGTCCTTGTTTAAAAATTCAGCATCACCTTGTTCAATTAATTTCTTCATCTCTTCTATTGTAAATTTAAGTTCTAACATTCTATAATTTCCTAATCTTCCATCCTTCCCCCGTATCATCAACATAATATCCCGCATTTTTAATTTTTTCTCTTAATTCGTCAGCAAGTTTCCAATTTTTTTCCTTTCTCGCTTTTTCTCTTTCAGCAACGAATTTTTTAACTTCTGCAGGAATCTTAATTTTTTCTTCTTTATCTAATTTTAGTCCAAAAACTTTGTCAAATTTTAAAACAAGTTCATACTTCTCAGCATCATTCAATTTGTTTTCTCTTAAAATTTCCCACATAAACGATAAGGCTTTTGGAACATTTAAATCATCATTTAAAATTTCTAAAAATTGTTTGTAAGCAGCATTAATATTTTTTTTATTTTTCTTTTCTTTACTTTTTTTTATCTCAGAAATTATGTTTTTTAATCTTTGATAAGTGTTCTTTGCAGCTTCCAAATTCGTGAAAGTGAAATTTAAAGGTTTTCTATAATGTCCTGATAAATAAAAATACCTCAAATCCATCGGCGAATATCCCCTGTCTGTTATATCTTTTAATTTGTAATAATTTCCCAAACTTTTACTCATTTTTTTGCCATCAACCAAAACCCATTCGTTGTGTAGCCAGTATTTCACCCACGGTTTTTTTTCAAAACCAGCTTCACTTTGCGCAATTTCATTTTCATGATGTGGAAAAATTAAATCAACACCTCCTGTATGAATATCAAACTGTTTCCCTAAATATTTCGTTGACATCGCAGAACATTCAATATGCCATCCAGGACGACCCTTTCCCAATTCAGTTTCCCAAAAAACATCACCATCGTTTTCATCCCAAAATTTCCATAAAGCAAAATCATTTACATGTTCTTTATCATATTCATCTTTCAAAACTCGCTCACTAGCACCAGCTTTTAAATTTTCCTTCTTTATTTTTGACAATTTTCCATAATCTTTAAATTTTCTAATAGAATAATAAATTCCGTCGTCAGTTTTATAAGCGAATCCTTTTTTCAAAAGTTTTTTTATAAGTGCAACCATTTCTTTAATATGTTCTGTTGCCTTTGGCATAACTTCTGGTTTTTCAATATTCATATCTTTTATATTTTCTAAAAAACCTTTTTCATATTTTTTTGTAAATTCTTTTAACTTCATTCCAGCTTTCTGGCTATTTTTAATTGTCTTATCATCAACATCTGTCAAATTCATAACTTCTTTTACCTTATACCCATTTATTTTCAGAATTCTTCTTAAAATATCAGCAAAAACATAAGCCCTCAAATTTCCAATATGAACATAGTCATAAATCGTCGGTCCGCAAACATACATCCCTGCTTGCCCTTCTTTTACAGGTTTAAAGACCTCTTTCTTTCTAGACATAGTATTATAAATTTTTAATGGCATAATTATTAGAAGAAACAGGAATTTTTAAACTTTTAATTATTCTCCTTTAATATTTAGGATTATGCTAACAGAAGTATATATTTCTCCGCCTTTTTCCACATTTATGAGATAACTTACAGGGCAAGGCGGAGCATCTCCTGGGATATTAAATGTTACAAGTTTTGGATTTTCCATAATCTGTCCAGCGGGAATTTTGATTTCACCAGACCTTCCCAATTCAATAAAATTATCTGCTTCTTCAACATTTAGTTCTTTACAACCGGTTTCTTCTGCAGCAATTTCATATGTAAAACTATCTGCTTCTTTTCCAACATTTCTTATTGAAAACGCAAATCCCTGCCCCTGCTCCCCCTTTTTAATACTTATTTTTCTTGAGGAAGGATAAATGACTATCCTTTTTGATTCGTCCTGAGAAAATAATTTGCTAATTTCATTTTTTACAGATTGGTCAATATCATCAATACTAGATGTTGCGCTTTTGAAAATTTTTTGTACCAAAACAACTCCAAGAACTAAAACACTCATAAGTAAAACTATAGTTACAATTGTTCCAACACTCATCTCCATCGCAGCTTTTTTATTTTTCATTTTATTGCACCAACATTCCTTGCATCATCGGAGCAAGATAAAATATTATAATCAAACTAAGAATAAATCCAACTGCATTGAGAATTAATCCTGCTTTTCCAAGAGTTGTTTTGTTCTTTTTTTGTTGGACTAAACAAAATATAAATCCTATTATAGAAATAAATAATCCAATATATCCTGCAAAAATAATACTAAGAACACCTAATGTAAATCCCGATATTCCCAAACCTTCGTTGTTTTTTTTCACCATCTTTTATATTTTTTTTAATTCAATTAGTTTTATAAATGTTTTCTAACTTAATTTTTCAAGGGGCAGTAGCTCAGCGGGAGAGCACTAGACTGAAGAGTTAAATTATAATTTCATTAACCAAATAAATGCTCAGATATCTAGGTGTCCGGGGTTCGACTCCCCGCTGTCCCATTTTATCTTAAAATTTATTCTACTCCAAATTTTAATTATATTTTCCCAACTTAAAAAATAGAAAAAGTAAGTCGGGAATAGGCCGCCTTCTGTCGTTCCTCCGCCATCCGTTCTGAACCATCCTTAAAGGAGGTTGAACGTCAAGGAACCTTGGTTCCTTACGGAACGGAACGTGTTAACATTCAACTATGCGGCTTAAAGCCTTGCACCAGTTGGGATGCCCGTTTCATCAAATCTTGCTTTTCACAGTTCCCTGCAAAGTTCATTACTCTAAGCAAGCTGTGTCGTTTCTGTGACAGAGCCATGCCTCACAGCATCTTTCCTTTCGGAAAGCAACCTTAAAGCGGTGGGCGGACCTTCCTCAGAATTCAGAAATCATCTAACGATTTCTTGACAATTTAATGCCTGAATTCCGAAGTTAACTACCCGACTTACAAAAATAAGCATAATTAAATCTTTAAAAAACTTATGTTTAACAGATAAATTTTTTTAAACTCCATAATCGTTTTTAATTTATGAATCTCAGGGAACAAAAATTCTTAGAACTTAATGATACTTTGAATGCTCAACAAAGAGAAATTAAAGAATTAGAAAGATATTATCACTTATCTTCTAACCCTTATTGGAAAAAGGAATTTTCAGATAGGTTATATAATCTTTATTTTGGTTCTTATCTTGTATTTTTAGATTTATATCGTCTTTATGAAACCGAACCTACATATCTTTCAGAATATCTTCTTGATATTTTCCAAAAAGAAATAGAATCTTTTGTGGCATTATTAAATAATTTTGAGGCTTATTTTCCAGTAGATTAGTCCCATTTATATCTGATTTTGTATTGCTCCCCATCATACTCGATATGAACCTCTGAAGGAATGTGTTCCTTATCATTAAATAACTCTTTAATTAAATTTACAAGTCTGTCTTTTGTGACTCTCCCATTATTCCATTCTTTTCTTTTTTCCATCGTAATAATCTAAAATGATAAGAATTATAATCAAAAAACAAGCAGTGGAAAACTGAGAACACAGGTTCTTTACCAGAAGTCCTTATTTCTTAAAATTCAATGAGGCTTTTAGTAGTTGTCTGCTGAAATTCTCGGCGAACCTTGAATCTTACACAGCAACTCTATCAACGTTGTCTTTTACAACGGCCTTTGTTGTCTCGTTTTGCGGATGGCTTCGAGCTTAGATGCATTCAGCTCTTATCCACACAGTGCGTAGCTACGCAGCCTGCTCATAACAACTGCTCACCAGAGGCACCCGAGTCCAGTTCCTCTCGTACTATGAACTCGTTCCACTCAGACAACAACACACTTAGTAGATATCATACAAACTGTCTCGCGACGTTCTTAACCCAGCTAACGATCCCTTTTGATGCGTGAACTCCGACACCCTTGCACGCTTCTGCACGCGCAGGATAGGGAGAGCCGACAGCGGAGTACCAAACCTCCCCGTCAATATGAACTATCGGGGGAGACCAGCCAATTATCCTTGGGGTAACTTTTCTATCAGACACAGCTCCTATTAAAAGAGCATGTGGGTTCACTAGGCCCAGCTTTCGCTCCTGCGTTCCTTGCTGTTCAGAACACAGTCAGACAAGCTTTTGCCCTCGCACTCAACTCCAGATTTCCAAGCTGGATGAGCTTGTCTTTGGGTCCTATCGATATCTTTTCGACAGGGCACCGCCCCAGTCAAACTGCCCGCCTGCTGCTGTCCTCTAAAAGAGTAAGCAATTTTAAGAAGAGCGAGTAGTATTACACGGTCGCTCCACCAACACCGAAATGTTGGCTTCGACGCTCCTACTTATTCTATGCGTTCCACTTAAAATCACAACAACAGGTTGCAGTAAAGTTCCACAAGGTCTTAGCTTCCCACTAAGTGTCTCCGGTCTGTGCACCGGAATGATATTTTCAGAAGGACCTGGTTAGGGACAGCGACAACCTCGTTAAACCATTCATGCAAGTCACCATTCAGATGACAAGGTATTACGTTACCTTAAGAGGGTCATAGTTACCCCCGCCGTTTGATGGACCTTAGCTCCCTTGAAAAGGAGTTTTAGACACCACCACTGGGCAGGTCTCACCACGTATACAAGTCCTTTCGGATTAGCACGTGGCTACGTTTTTGGTAAACAGTCGGGCCGTCCTTGTTACTGAGATCTATCAATGCCTTTATTAAAAAGACAAAGATAGACACCCCTTCAGCCGAAGCTACAGGGCTAACTTGCCGAATTCCCTTAACCAGTTTAACCTTTCATGTCTTGGCCTTCTAAGCCAGAGCACCAGTGCCGGTTGTGGGTACAGCTAATTGAACCAAGACCATGGTCTTTTCACTGGCTCTTGGAATCAGCAATTTTCGTCGACAAATTCATCTGCGTCTACGGATTACCCTCGACAGATTTCTTTGCCGAAATTCCTTCCGGAATCTTGCCTATCCAAAAGCAAACCATGATATGTAAGGTCCAATTAGTTCAGGAATATTAACCTGATGCCCATCGTCGTACTCGGTTAAGGTACGACTTAGGTGCTGACTAACCCTTGGCTAAACGATATTGCCAAGGAAACCTTGCTCTTTCGACATTTTCCGTTCTCAGGAAAATCACATCCTACTATTACCAGGATTCTCATTGGTTTTCGCTCCAGCCCCTCTTACGAAGAACCTTCTGCGCAAAAACCACGCCTGCTTACCCGAACGCTCAATGAGCGCCGCCAAAGTATCGGTATTATGCTTAGCCCCGTCCATTTTCAGGGCCTCGAACCTCGATAGGTGAGCTGTTACGCTTTCTTTAAATGATAGCTGCTTCTAGGCTTACATCCCTACTGTCTCAGGTTCAAGACACCTTTTGGTACACTTAGCATAAATTTTGGGACCTTAACTTTGGTCTGCGTTGTTCCGCTCTCGGTACGGTATCTTACATACCGCACCTGTTTCCTGTCCTAAGCAGTTTGCAAGTTCTGAGTTAGAAAGAATTCCGTAGGCATTAGCCCCTGCAAATTCCATCTGTACTTTACCTCGCAAACAAGCTGGACAAGACTATACGAAGGCATATTTCAGCAGGAACCAGCCATCGCCAGATTAGATAGGCTTTTCACCCCTATTCACAGGTCACCCGAGTGCATGTCCACAACAACGGTTCAGGCCTCCATCTTCCTTTCGGAAGACTTCACCTTGCCCATGAATAGATCATCTGGCTTCAGGTCTTACCCATGTGACTAACGCGCTTTCACACTTGCTTTCGCTTCGGTTACCCAACAAAGTTGGTTAGCCTTGCCACATAGATAAACTCCCTGGCCCGTTTTTCGAAACGTACGTTACAACTCTTCCACATTAAAGTGAATAGAGCAGTAACTAACTGTAGCTGTTAGATTTCAAGTCTTTTAACTCTCTGCTAAGAGTTCTTTTCAGCTTTCCCTCGCGGTACTAGTGCGCTATCGGACTTTGGTTATATTTAGGGTTGGCAGTTAATCCTGCCATATTCAGACCTCCAATCCAGGAAGCCCTACTCTTTGAGCAACTCCATATCCTTTCGCTTACAGGACTATCACCTTCTAAGGTCTTGCTTTCCAGCAAAGTTCAACTAGGGACTTAGGAGTTTATGCTCACCACATCTCTAACTTCTTTTCAGAAGCAGATTCGGTTTGCCCTTTGCCCTTTTCGCTCGCTGCTAATAGGGGCATCACTATTGTTTTCTTTTCCTGCCGGTACTAAGATGTTTCAATTCCCGGCGTTGCTCTTCCTCTCGGAATGATTCGGAAATCTTGGGATCAAAGCTTGCATGCAGCTCCCCCAAGCTTATCGCAGCTTGCCACGTCCTTCATCAAAACCAAAACCAAGCTATCCATCTAACAGCATAGTA
Source organism: Candidatus Pacearchaeota archaeon (assembly GCA_017609175.1). Taxonomy (GTDB): domain Archaea; phylum Nanobdellota; class Nanobdellia; order Pacearchaeales; family GW2011-AR1; genus JAFCEJ01. The sequence goes on along the minus strand of JAFCEJ010000003.1, from coordinate 44,501 downwards.
GAATTTTAAGAAATAAGGTCACTTCTGACATTGTTTTCCACTGCTTATTTCATTGAAAATGAATTTCTCATTACGATCCAATAACTTGATTATTGAACCGTTCTCTAATTGAGTATGAATATTGAATGAATTATTTATTACGATTTTAATTTGTCGTATATTTATTTAATATAAGTTTGAGTTAAGGGTTTTTAAGTCTTGTGTTTGATAAATCCTTCTCTTTACTCTTCGACTTTTTCCATTATAATCTTTTATTATTCTTTTTGAAATCATTTTTTCTACTTCATCGGTTGTTATCCCAAGATAATATCCAGAAGGAATTATATCTCCTTTAACTTCAACTAATCCATCTCCGATTTTTGAGATCAATGCTTCTTTTAGTATAGTTCCATCTATTATGATTTCTAATTCTATTCTTGCGACCATCTTTTAAATTTTCCATTTTAATTTTTTGATATTTTATTTTAATAAATATTATTTGGTTCAAAAATCAAATATAAATGGACCTGCCGCGAGTCGAACGCGGATCTCCTCCGTGCAAGGGAGGTATTCTACCGTTGGACTACAGGCCCTTATTTTTTATTCGGGCTTGTAGTTTTTAAGATTTATGTTTTATTCTATTCATTTGATTATAATTTCTCTCTTTTGTTTTAAATAACAAAAGATGAGTTGTATGTAAAAGCACCAGTTGTAATTCGTTTAATAATTAGGAGGTGATCCATCTGCAGGTTCCCCTACAGATACCTTGTGACGACTTAACCTACCTTGTCATGCTAAAGTTCTCCTCAAAAGAGTTTCACCCTAACATAACTCGGTTGGTTTGACGGGCAGTGTGTGCAAGAGACAGGGACATATTCACCGTTCGCTGCTAACGAACGATTACTACGGATTCCATCGTCATGAGGTTGGGTTGCAAACCTCAATCTGAACTGGGCTGGACTTTATGGGATTAGCTTCTCTTTTCAGAGTCGCATCTCTTTGTATCCAGCATTGACGCGCGCGTGTCGCCCAGGGGATTTGGACTGTACTCACCTAACGTAGCCCACACTTTCATCCTTGTTACCAAGGCGAGTGTAGAATCTAATTGAACCGCACGCGTCACCCGTTGTAGTGTCTCCCCGCCAATTCCTTTAAGTTTCGGCCTTGCGACTATACTTCCCAGGTAGCACACTCTTCGGCTTCCCTTCAGCACCAATACCTCTCGAGGAGGTACTGATGTTTAGTGTGCAGTGTTTACTGCCAGGACTACACGGGTATCTAATCCGTTTTGCGCCCCTGGCCTTCATCCCTTACTGTCAGAACTGTCCTCGTAAGGTGCCTTCGCTATTGTTAGTCCAACCAAGATTAAAACATTTTACCGCTACCTTGATTGTACTCCTTACGTCTTCCAGTCTCTAGCTTGATAGTACTTTTTGCTCGCCCCATACTTGAGATATGGGATTTCACAAAAAACTTATCAAGCAAGCTACGGATGTTTTAGACCCAATAAAGATGGCTGCGACTTGGACCGCTAGTATTACCGCGGCGGCTGGCACTAGTCTTACCCAGTCCTTATTCGTATGGCTTTTTACACCATACAAAAGCTTTTCGATAGAAAAGCACTCTGATTCACTCTGTCACGCTTTCGCGCATTGCAGAAGATTCTTAACTGCTGCACCCCGTAGGGCTGGGAATAGTGTCTCAGATTCCCTCTCAGGGCCTCTCCGCTAAGAGCCCTTACTGATCATCGGCTTGGTGGGCATTTACCCCGCCAACAACCTAATCAGCCGCAGTCTCATCCTAAGGCTCGAGTTTCAAATATATACCATTCCAGAGTATATTTTTTATCAGGTGTTACACTCAGTTTCCCGAGCTTATCCCTGACCTTAGGGTAGATTAACTACGTGTTACTGAGCAGTTCGCTTTACTCTTATTTCTAAGAGTAAAAACTTGCATGTCTAAGACAAATCAGAGAGCCGCAGCCGCCAGCAGGATCAACTGGATTTAAAATTTAATTAACTCACTATTAAATTCCGCATTCTTGATGTAAGTTTCAAGAACACTTCACACTACTCCTACTATTGGCTGAGAATTACAACTAGATGATTGCTTTTACATACCTCATACCTTACTACTAAAATAAATTGTTAAGGCACTCATCTTAGTTAAAGATGATTAAGATACTGAGTTTATAAATTTTTTGCTAAATATTTTATAATCAATATTAACGAGCAATTTTTATATTCTAATTCTTTTATAGAATAATGACAATAACCCAATATAAAAAAAAGAGGAACTTCTCAAAAACTCCAGAACCAAAACCAAAGAGTTCTAAATCAAAATCAAAAAAATTAATCTATTTAATTCATGAACATCATGCTTCGCATCTTCATTGGGATTTAAGATTAGAAATTAATGGTGTTTTAAAGTCCTGGGCTATTCCAAAACAACCACCAACGATAAAAGGAATAAAACGACTTGCAATTCAGGTTGAAGACCACCCACTAAATTATGCAAATTTTCAAGGAATAATTCCAGAAGGAAATTATGGGGCAGGAGATGTAAAAATTTGGGATAAGGGAACTTACGAATTAATTGAAAAAACTTCTAAAAAAATTGAATTTAAATTACACGGCAAAAAACTCAAGGGCGATTATGTTTTAATCAAGACAGATTATGCAAAAAATAGCTGGTTGTTTTTTAAGGTTTAATCTGCTTCACTCATCCACCACTCTAAGTCCGGGATGTCTGCTTCAATTCCTTTTGCCTTGCAATATTCTTTTGTTAAAAGATAAAAAATTAATCCCAAACTTTTTGCACTTTTATTATTTCCAATAATAATTTGGTCAGCTCCTTTTGCAAAATTATTTGTATCACAAATCATCAAAACTTTTTTATGAACTTTTAGGGTATCTGCTAAAGCATTTTTGTCAAGCCAAGAATCACAAATGATTGTCAATTCATTTTCAAAAAAATCCGGTAATGTTATATTCGTCAAAATTCCTGCAGGATATTTTTTTGTAAAAGCCCTAATACCTGTTAATTCTGAAAATTTATTAACAGCTTTCCATCCAGATTGCCTTTTGCAAACAACGATTATATCTTTTGCATCAAATTTTGTTAAAAATTCTATACCTTCTTTTAACTTTTCATCAATAATGTCTGTGTTGAAAATAGCAAGTCCGTCTGCCCTCCGCCTATAAACAAAAGGCCTCATATCTGGTGTTACAACTTTTGTTCCAAGATAGATACCTGCTTTAATATAATCATCTAAAGGAAGCAATGGTTCTCCTTTCTTTTTCCCCTTAACTTTTTCTTTTAATTCCTCTGTTTTTGCAACATCAATTTTCTCTTTTAATTTTGCAGCTTTTTCTAATAGTGCTTTCTTTTTTTCTTCAATAGTTTTTTCTGTAGATTCTTTTTCAGCTGCTTCTTCCAGGTCTTTTCCTTTTAATTTGTCTTCTGGAACTTCTTGCTCTACATCCAACTCTGCTTCTTTTTTTGCGATATCTTCTGAAACACCGGTTTTCTCTTCTTCTTTTTCAATTAATTTTTCTTCTTTTGTTTTTTCTTTGTCTTTAATCATAGCAATTCACAGAAAAATTGATTTTTAAAACTTCCTCTTACGAAAAATAAACGAAATTTTCCTACATTAACCTTTTTTCAATTTCAATTAGTCTTTTTAACTTAATTTCTCTTTCTTTTCCATCAATTCCGCATTTGAAAAAATCAGCCTCAAAACCAAAAGCCAAATCCGCCAAAATGTTTTCTTCTGTCTCACCACTCCGATGAGAGAAAACAATTTTTATTTTATTTTTTCTCGCCAGTTCACAAACTTTTTTGACCTCTAACAACGAACCAATTTGATTTGGCTTTACGATAATCCCATTAATCGCCTTTTTTTCAATAGCTTTTTTTAATCTTTTCGGGTTTGTAACAGTTAAATCATCACCAACAATTAATCTGTCTGGAAATCTCTTCAATAATTTAGCAAAACTTTCAAAATCCTCTTCACCGAATGCATCTTCAATATATAGTAATCCAAAATTCTTAATTAAATTAGAAATATAACCAAATTGTTCTTCACTATCTCTGTCTAATTTCGGATTTAAATAATGATATTTTTTTCTTTTATAAAATGAAGATGCTGCAACATCGACCCCGATTGCTATTTTAAATTTTTGTTTTAACCTATATAAAATATCTAAAACAATCTTTTCATTTAATGACGTCATCCACGCATTTTCATCATTTTTCTTTGCTTTAAAATCATTGTCAAATTTTTTTAAAATTTCTTCTGCTTCTGCCTTTGCTTTTTTATTTAATTCAAAGGATTGTTTAACTGATTTTAAATTTGGAATTAAAAGAAATTCTTGAAAATCTGGTTTTTTTTCTATTAGTGAATGCTTTCCTCCACCAATACAATTCCCGACGAGACGAGGCATTTTTTGTGCATTAGGATTTATCAATTGCCAAACTTCTTTTTCCTGTTCTTTGGCGATTGCTTTCAAAATCGCACTTTCCAAAGCAAAAAGAGTATTTGCCCCAACATTTTTTTCTACAATTTCTTCTATTTTCTCCAAACAATCAAAACAAGTAAATTCATCTCCTGAAAAATATTCTGAAAATTCTCTTATTTTTTTAATATCTCCTTCAAGATTTTGCTTGTAAGATTTTGCTTCATATTTTCCGGTTGATTTTCCTGTTGGAGACGATGCAGAAAAACTGCCGATATCTGTTTTTATAGAAACTAAAATTGTTTTTTCTTTCCGGGAATCCAAAATCGCACGAGCTGATACTTGTTTTATTCTCATAAACAATTAAAGAAATATTATTTTATATAATTAACTCACTCTTCAATTCCTTCTTCTACGCCCTCTTCTTCAATTTCATCTTCTGGTCTAGCGAGTTCCATAATCTCACCTTCTTTTACAATTTCTTCCTCTTCTTCTTTTTCTATCTCTTCTTTTTCTTTGTCACTTAATTTTTTTTCTTTTGCTTTTTTCAATTCACTTTCTTTTTTTTCTGGGAAAGGTCTTTTAACAGAAATCGGTAAAATTCCTGATTCAAATTCAATTTCTGCAATTTTTAAAGCATCATATTTTATTTTCTCTAAGTCTTCTGGAGTGATTTTTATTAGAAGCGGAGCATTCATTGCAATTTGCAAAGCCCTTGCTCCCAAAATCCTTGCAATTTCATATTTTGAAAAATTTTCTTTATTCATTTTTTATTTTAAAAACTTCTCTATTTTTGGAAACAATTTTTTATAATTTTTCTCAGCTAAATCTAATATTTCATTAAATTCTTCTATTTTTAATTCTTTTGAATTTCCTTTTTGCATGGCATGAATTGTTCCGTCCCCTGAAATTGCAATTGTTATCCTTGCTTCACTCGCATCTTCTTCCTCTTTATTTGGGTCAACAATAAACTGATTATCAATTTTGTGGATAGTACATGAAAGCGGGATAAAATTCAAGGGAATGTTTTTATTTGTCCATTCCCCATATAATACTTTTTCTTCTTTATCATCATACTTTGGAATTTTAGCATTTTTTAATGCTGCTAATGCTCCAAATCCTGCAGCATCAAGTAAATTACCGTCGTCATTTATTGAATAAATATCAATGAAAATTGTCCATACTTTTTCTCCTTTTTTAATGCACAACTTTTTAAAATCTATAACTTTGCTTTCTCTAATCCCTCTATCAATTACTCTTGCTAATTCAATTGCTTCAATTCTTGGTGGTCCTGATTCAAATCTATTAGAACTCATAGGAGTTAATTCTGCTGTGACCATCATATTTCCTTCATCAGGAGAATCAGGATATGGTTCCCCAATATTCATTTTTACACCGACAATAACTTCTGTTTTTCCTAATCTAACTCTCGCAGAACCCTCTGCTTTTTTTGAAACTCCTGTTTCAATATAAATCTCTCTAAATTCATCAAGTTCTCTTCCATCAAATCTTTTTCCTTCTTTTAAAAATTCTTTAATTCTTTGTTTTGTTAAACGATTTGTTCTCATTGTTCTTCCTCCATTGAATTTTTCAAAGCTGATTTTTGAACCTCATAAATTTTCTTTGACGCTTTTCGCGCAAGTTCAATACTTTCTTTTAATTGTTTTACTGAAATTTTTCCATCTAATTGAATATGCGTTATTTTTTCTCCTGTTGAGGTCATTGTAATTGGAATATCTGTTGCACCCTCGCCCTCTTCCCAATCTTCCTCATCCTTATTTAAATCAACAACTAATGTTTTGTTTAATTTCCCGATTGAAACACTTGTTACTAAATCTTTCATTGGCACTCCTGCATGCGCTAATGCCATTGCTGCAGCATTTATTCCTGCACACCGTGTAGAGGCATTTGCTTGTAAAATATAAATATGAACATCAACAACAGTATTTGGAAAATTTTCAAGCATTACAACAGGACTTAGTGCCCATTCAGTAATTTTGCTGATTTCCTGACTTCTCCTGCTTGGTCCTGGACGGATTCTATCTGCAACAGAAAAACTCATCATATTATAAGTGCATCTTAAAACACCCTTTTCAGGGTCTTGTTCGTGTTGTGGGTGCATTTCTTTTGGTCCATAAACAGCAGCAATTGCGATTGTTTCTCCAAATTGAAACATAGCACTTCCGTCGGCATTTGGCACAACTCCAACTTTCGCCTTCATCTCACGAATTTCATCAACTTTTCTTCCATCCGGTCTTTTGAATTCTTTTACCATCTTATTTTTTCCCTCCTTTTTTTACTGTTTTTCCATCTTCTAATGAAATTTCTTCAAACCATTCTTTTACCTTATCAGTTAAACCATTAACATATGATTTTTCAGCAACAAATAAAATTGCTTTTTTTGCTAAAAGCTCATCTTCAATCCTATCTCCTTTTATCCATATGAGTCCATTTTGCCCGACGGTGATATTGCAATTTGTTTTTTCTTTTATCATTGAAACCATACTCCCTTCTTTTCCAATTACTCTTGGAACTCTTTTCGAATTTATTTTAATAATTATTCCTTCTTCTACCTTTCCTAATCCTCTTGATTTCAAACTCAAGTCAATTCCTTTTCTTTTAACACTCCAGACTTTTGCAATAACCATATCTCCAATATCCATAATTTCTGCCAAATCATTTTTATTAATATATTTTGGAACTTCTAAAATCGGTAAAAACCCATTTACAGCAGAACCAATATCAATAATCCATCCATTAAATGTCAAATTTTCAACTCGTCCTATAACAACATTTCCTCTTCTTGGTTCATAAACTCCTGACAATGGAATGACTTTTATTAATTTATTTTGCTCTTCGGCCAAACCATATCTTATTGCAACAATATTCTCGCCTCTTTTTTCTGTTCCTTCACCAGGTAGATAATCCTCTCCACTTACAATAACTTCCCCTGGAATTACGATTTTTCTTTGATTTTCACTCATCTTCGTGTCATGTTTTTCCTTTTTAAATTATATATTGATTGATTATTAATTATTCTTTCCCTATAATGAGGGTGATAAGAACTTTTTTTCTTATCCAATTTTGATTATTACTGTCCCTCATCGTTATTCTTATAATTTTATCACCGAATATATTGTCTCTTGCTTCTAATGCTGCAAGTACTAATATTTTGTTTATATTCATTCTTCCTTGACCTCTTCTGTTATCGCAGAACCATGTGTCACTGAATTTAATTTATCATAAAAATCAATTATTATTCCTGAAGGAACATTTACAATAACTTCTAAATCTCCATTATCAAGCCAGTTTTCTTTTTCTTTATATTCATTTATTATTCCATAAACCTTTCCAGTATGTATTGCAGGAACAGTTATTTTAATTTTTTTTGTCTCAATTTTTAGGGGCAGAATAGAACTAATGCTCTCAATTATTTCATTAATCTGTTTTTCAATCGGAACATTTTTTATATTGATATGCGCCTGTTCAAGAGCACTTTTGATTCTTTCAGGAGTATGCGGATTTTTTGTTTGAGGATCAATAGCATTTCTGGATAAAAAATCAACAATTTGTTTGAACTTTTTTTCTTGTTCTGCATCTCGATATTCTTGAGTGAGTAAAACCTCGCCTTCCTTCACAATTTTTTTAGCAATTTCATAAACATCTTGTGTCCCAAAAACTTCCTGCAAATCAGAACTAGATGCTTTATCTCCTTTTTTTGCATCACTAAAAATTATGTCAATTTCTAAAAAGTCATTTGGTTCTCCATTTTTTTTGAAAGCTAAAGCTTTATCTAAATCAACCAAAATCTCAAAATGTTTTCCACCTTTTTTAATTCGTGCAGTTGTTTGTGTCATTTTATGCTTTGTTAGCTCCCTCTCCCCGAGAATTCTTAGGTTTTGAAGTCAAGAAATTTTTGATTTCTCCAGCTTCTAACCTCTTTAATTTACTATTCTTATTTTCAATATAACATAATTCAAATTTATCCATATTAAATTTTTTACCTCGGATTTCTTCAAAGATTTTTAACGCAATTTTGACTCCTTGTTTAATTGTTAATTCTTTCTTGTATTGTTCTCTTAATTTTTCTTTTATTTTATCGTCGTTTTCACCAATTGCATTAGCATTATATCCAAAATAATTTCCAGTTACATCACTCGTGTAAAGTTCTGGTTTATCGCCATTTATTCCCGCAAGCATTATTGACACTCCAAATGGTCTTGCCCCACCATATTGAGTAAATTGTTGTTTTATATTTGCAATTTCTTTTATTACTAATTCTGGCTCAATTGGAGAATCATAAGTTACTCTGTGCTGTTGAGATAATACTTGTGCTTTCTCAACAAGTATTCTTGCATCAGAAACAATACCTGCAACGCTCACAATAATGTGCTCATCAATTTCATAAATTTTATTTACAGATTTTATAGTTATTAATTTGTCATCAATTCTTCTATCTGCTAAAATAAAAACTCCATCAGAACAAACCATTCCAATACTTGCACTTCCGAGTCTTACTGCTTTTTCTGCATATTCAACCTGAAGCAAATGTCCTTCAGGAGAAAACATAGTTGCAGCTCTGTCATATCCCATGACTTGGTGTTGCATATCTATCGGCATATCCATTTTATTCCTTAATTCTATTAAATTGGATGCTTAAAATCCTTAATTTAATTTTTAATTTTTTATCCATCGTATTTTGTAAGAAGTTTATAATAAACTTAATTACTTCTTCTCCCTTCCAAAATTTTCAAGAATTAGCAGTTTTTAAGGGTTTCGGTTAACTTATTTTTAATCTGGGTTATTTCTTCTTTAATCCTTTTAGAGTTCCGCTCACTTTTTCAACAGTCATTTTTTCAGGATAAACACATAAACTTGCCCGAACAGGGTCAACCATTTCCCTATTTATAGATATGATTGCAGAATTTGAATTAATCTTTATAAAATTCAAACAGGTTTTTGACATCCCCAAAACTCCGATGAATTCCAAAATTGCCTTTTCAATGTTTTGCCTGGGATTTTTGCCTCTAACTAAAAGATATCTCTTCTTTTCTCTCATTGATGGCTTAAGCGATTTCATAAATTAAAGAATTAACTTGGCTTTTTATATTTATCACCTTTACAACCTAAATTAATTAACTCCAAAAATATTTAAACTACAATTATTATTCATCATTATAAAAGAGGTTAAATATCTTAAAATGGAGTTATATACTATTGGTGGATTTAATGAAGTCGGGAAAAATATGACTGCTGTGAATCTTGGTAGCGATGTAATTGTCTTTGACGCTGGTTTGTATCTGCCTGCAGTTGTTGAACAACAAGAACAAGAAACTGAACAAAAAACTTATTCTGAAAAGAAAATGAGAAGTATTGGCGCTCTTCCTAATGATGAACTTTTAGATAAATTAAATTTAAGAGGTAAGGTTAGAGCACTTCTTATAGGACATGCACACTTAGATCATTTAGGAGCTTTGCCTTATATCGCCCATCGGTATAATGCTCCAATTGTGGGAACACCATTTACAGTAACTGTTCTAAAAAAAATTTTAGAAGACGATAGGATAAAACTCCCAAATCAAATAAAATCTGTTAGCCCAAATTCATCATATATCATCAAAGGAAAAAAATCTTACAAGGTAGATTTCATAAATATTACCCATTCAACTCTTCAAACTTCTATGATTGCTCTTCATACACCAAAAGGTGTTATACTCTATGCAAATGATTTCAAGTTAGACAATACTCCAATTCTTGGCTTGCCACCAAATTACGATGCTTTAAAAAGAATTGCAAAACAAGGTGTAAGGGCTTTAATTATAGATTCACTTTATTCTGGTTCAGAAAGAAAAACACCTAGCGAAAAAGTGGCAAAAGCGCTATTAGAAGAAGTTTTGCTTACAACACAAAATGAAAAATCAGCAATTTTTGTTACAACTTTTTCATCTCATATTGCACGATTAAAGAGTATAGTAGATTTTGCAAAAAAATTGGATAGAAATGTTTATTTTATTGGAAGAAGTTTAAAAAAATATGTTTCAGCAGCAATTGATATAAATATGTGTCCGTTCAAAAACAAAATCTTTCTTGTGAGTTATAAAAAACAAGTAGAATCAACTTTGAGAAAAATTAACAAACAAAGGAGTAAATCTCTTGTCGTTTGTACCGGACATCAGGGAGAACCAGGAAGCGTTATGGAAAGATTATCAAGAAAGCAGCTTCCTTTTGAATTTAAAAGAAATGATAATATTGTTTTTTCATCAAAGACAATTCCAACCCCGGTCAATATCGCACAAAAAGGGCAAATGGACAAAAGATTAAAAAAGTTTGGAGTAAGAATTTTTGATGATGTTCATGTTTCAGGGCATGCAGGAAGGGAAGATTTAAGAGATTTACTTTCCATAATAAATCCAGAGATTATAATTCCTGCACACGGAACAATTCAACAATTAACTCCTATGATTGAACTTGCACGGGAAATGGGTTATCGTCCAGGAAAAGAAATCCATCTAATGCAGGATGGTCAAAAAATGAGGTTATAAAAATGGTGCGAGCAGATATTTTAGGGGCATTAAAGTCTGCACTTTCTAGGGGGAATTCCCTTGAATCTGCAATACAAACTCTTTATAATGCAGGTTATCCTAGAGAAGAAGTTGATGAAGCTGCAAGGGCTTTGCAATCAACAGAACAACCTACACAAACTATTCAACAAACTCCTTCACAAGAGCAATCTCAACAAATCCAAAAATCACAACAAGTTCAACAACCAGTTCATCAGATAAATCAATCACAACAAACCACACAACAACCGATTCAGCAACCACAATCTTCTGAACATGAAAATGCAGAAAAAAAGCCAGACAAAGAAAAAACAAACAAAAGAAATAAAATTCTTATAATAACCCTCATAATTGCATTATCTCTTTTATTAGGAACTTTGATAGCCATATTTATTTTTAAAGACCAGATAATCTCAATTTTTTCTGGTTAGATAATTTAATATATTTTAAACACCTTCTTTTTTTATGGAAATTTACAAGCCCGCAGAAGACTCTTATTTTTTAACAGAGATTTTGAAAAGAGAAATGCCCCAATTATTAGAAGAAAATCCTGATTTAACTTTTTTGGAAATCGGGGCAGGGAGTGGTATTCATCTTGAAACTGCACTAAATTTAGGAATAAAACGAGAAAATATTTTCTCATGCGATATAAACCCAAAAGCAGTTAGTCATTGTAATATGTTGGGGTTCCACTGCATTCAGTCAGATTTATTTGAAAAAATAGGGGGTATTTTTGATATAATTGTTTTTAATCCCCCTTATTTGCCTGAACACCAGTTTGACAAAAAACCAGATACAGCAGGAGGAAAAAAAGGCGACGAAATTATAATCCGGTTCCTGCAACAAGCAAAAAATCACCTTAATAAAAATGGAAAAATTTTCTTGCTTGTCAGTTCATTAACCCCCAAGATAAATTTTGAAGAATTCGGATATAATAAAAAATTTCTCGGCAATGAAAAATTATTTTATGAAGAGTTGTCTATCTGGGAGCTTAGCCTAAAATAAGATTTATTGAATACTTATTCCAATATCATATACTAAAATATAATCAATTTTATATATCTCCTATCAACTTTTAGTTACAAGACTGTTAAATTCACTCTATACCTTTTTATTAAGATGGGTGTGAAATTTTGAGGTTAATTAAAATGACAAAGTTTGCTCACATTTCTGATGTTCATTTAGGAGGATGGAAACAGCAGCCGCTTCAGGACTTAAACCTAAAATCTTTTAAAAAAGCTATTGAAACATGCATTTCTGAAAAAGTAGAATTTGTTTTAATTGCCGGCGATTTATTTGATTCCGCTTATCCGCCAATTGAAATTCTCAAAGAAGCTTTTGCAGAATTTAAAAAACTAAAAGATTCAAATATCCCATGTTTTATAATCGCAGGTTCGCATGATTATTCGGTTTCAGGAAAAACATTTTTAGATGTTTTAGAAAAAGCGGGTTTTTGTAAAAATGTAGAGAATTGGGAACAAACAGAAGAAAATATAATTCTTAATCCAACATTATATAAGGGAGTTGCAATTTATGGTTATCCTGGAAAAAAATCTGGTTTAGAAATAAATGATTTGAGAAAAATAAAATTAAATGATGCCCCCGGAATGTTCAAAATTTTCATGTTTCATACAACTCTTGACAAAGCAAAAGGAAATTTGCCTATCGATGCTATTGAAGCAGACAAACTTCCTAAAGCAGATTATTATGCTCTAGGACATTTGCATATAGATTTTCAATATGAAAACTTTGTTTATCCTGGACCAATTTTCCCAAATAATTTTCAAGAACTTGAAGATTTAAGATTTGGAACTTTTTATATTGTAGATACTGAATCACAAACTCCCTTAAAAAAAATTGAGCTTAAGCTAAAAGATGTAGAGGTAATAACAATAGAGATAACCAACGCTATAACAGCTACAGAAAAAATTATAGGAGAGATAAAGAAAAGAGATGTTGAAGATAAAATAGTTTTATTGAGACTAAAAGGAGAGTTGGAAAACGGAAAACATTCTGATATAAAATTTATTCAAATAGAAGAAATACTAAAACAAAAAAAAGCTTATTTTATGCTCAAAAACACTCATGATTTGAAAACAAAAGAAGTTGAATTGGAAATAGAAGTAAAAGATACAGAAAATATTGAAAGTGAGGTGATTGAAAACTATTCAAACGAAAACCCATCTAATTTTAATGAATTAATCCCGCAATTAATGAATGTTCTCAGTCTTGAAAAACAGGAAGATGAAAAGGCAGTTATTTTTGAAAACAGACTGCTCGATGCAACTAAAAAGATTTTGGGATTTTAAAATGTTCTTAAAAAAAATAAAGCTAACTAATATCCGAAGCTATAAAGAAACAGAAATAGAATTTCCAAAGGGTTCAACTCTTTTATCAGGAGATATCGGTTCTGGAAAAACTTCTGTGCTATTGGGGATTGAATTTGCCTTGTTTGGGCTTCAGCCAGGTCAGCGGGGGGCTTCATTATTAAGAAATGGAGAAAAACAAGGGGGGATAATTTTGGAATTTGAAGTTGAAGGAAAACAAATTATAATTGAGAGAACTTTGAAAAGAGGAAAAACCGTTTCACAGGATTATTGTGCGATTACCATAGATGGTGAAAAAAGTGAAATTTCTGTAACTGAATTAAAAAATAAAGTTTTAGAATTATTAAATTACCCAAATGAATTTTCAAAAAAACAAAATTTGCTCTATAAATTTACAGTTTATACACCTCAGGAAGAAATGAAACAAATTATCCTTCAAGACCCTGCAACAAGGATTAATACTCTGCGCCATGTTTTTGGAATTGATAAATATAAACGAATTCTGGAAAATACTTCTATACTTGCTTCAAAATTGCGCGAAGAAAAAAGAAGAAAAGAAGGGATGACAGAATCCTTGGAGCAAGATAAGTTAAATTTGATTGAAAAAGAAGAAGAACTTGAAACAAAACATTACAATTTAGCATCTGTTGAAAAAGAATTTTTTTCAAAAACAGAAATTAGAAAAAAAATTCAGGAAGAGAAAGAGGAAATTAATAAAAAAATAGAGGAAAAAAGGAATTTAGAAAAAGAAATAGAAAAAACAAAAATTATGCTCGCAAACAAAAAAGAAACTATTGAAAATAATAATAGATTGATTGAGCAGATAAAAAATCAAATACAAGAATTAAAGACTATGGTTTTTGACGAGAATCTAATACAGCAAACAGAGGAAGAGATAAATGAAAAAAGAAAACAAAAAGAAAAATTAAATGACCAATTAATAAATACCACCTCCCAGATAAATTCACTTCATTTAAAAAATGAGGAGAATTTGAAGCTTGAAGAAAAAATATCAAATTTAGAGGTATGCCCTACCTGTTTACAACAAGTTGATCCTGTTTATCGAGCTAACGTTTTAAATAAAATTCACACAGAATTAGGACGGAACAAAAATAAACTGCAGGAGCTAGAAAGCCAGGAAAAAGAAATTTCAAATCAAATTAAAAAAATAAATTCAGAAATTTTAGAAAAAGAAAAAAAATTAAATGATTTAAAAATCCTAAAAATAAAACTTCAATCGATTCAGGAAAAACAGAATAGAATAGATGAATTTGAAAAATCTAACGCCCTTCTCCAGAAAGATATAGAACTTTTAATAACTCATAATCAGGCACTCAATAAATCTGTGGAAGAACTAGAAAAATTTGAAATTCTCTTTGAGCAAAAAAACCATGAACTTGAAGAGGCACTAAAACAAGAGAAGCAAACCGAAATAAAAATTGCAGAATTGAAAAAAGAGATAGATGTTTTTTCAAAACAAATTAATGAATTAAAAGAAAAAATAAACAAAATTCAGGAAATTAAGAAACAACTGGATTATCTTACTAAATTAGAAGATTGGCTCACTAAAAATTTTAGTTCATTGATATCTTATATTGAGAAAAATGTAATGATAAAATTGAAAAAAGAATTTTCAGAACTTTTTAATGAATGGTTTTGTATGCTTGTTTCAGATTCTTTTAACACTCGGCTCGATGATGAATTTACACCAATAATCGAACAACATGATTATGAAATTGATTATGCTTATCTTTCAGGAGGGGAGAGAACTGCAATCGCCCTTGCATATCGGCTTGCATTAAACCAAGTTATAAATTCTTTCCTTAGTAAAATTAAAACAAAGAATTTAGTAATTTTGGATGAGCCAACAGATGGCTTTAGCGAGCAACAATTGGATAAAATGCGTGATGTTTTACAACAACTAAATGCAACACAACTTATCCTTGTTAGTCACGAACAAAAAATAGAAAGCTTTGTTGAAAATGTGATTAAATTTAAAAAAGAAGCTGGAGAAAGCAGAATAGAAAAATAAATTGATTGATTATCCAATATTTTCACTTACATCACCCAAATCTTTTTGAATCTTACTTAAATCTTCTGTAATATCATCAACACTATCCCCGCTGCTAATTTCTGATTTTGAGCTTTTATCTCCTCCAAATAAAGATTTAAACCAGTTTACTATTTTTGAAAAAAATCCTTGGTTTTCACCACTCACAACTTCTCCTGTCATAGGTGCAATTTCTTCTTCTGGTGGGCCAAATTCTTCTCCAGGTCCATGTCCTTCTTCAAAGTTTGCAGGACCTTCCCCCGCCTCATCCCCAAATTCACTTGAAGCATCTTTACACTCCATCCCTATTATACATTCACGACCATCTCCAGAATCTCCCATTATTGGCTTACCATAACAATGTTCGCATTTTGATTCACACTCTTTTTCCTTTTCTTTTAGTTGTTCATCATTTAAACAAGGTCCTTTATAAAATTCTTTAGCACACTTTTCAGCACATTCTTTACATTTAGGATTTTCTTCTCCTTCTGGTCCAGACTTACACATCACATCAGGCCCTACGCATTCCATAATACAACGTTCTTCTTCCCCCATATTTTCCATGCCAGGAGGACCTTCCATTTCCCTTTTTCCAAAACCACATTCCTTTTCACATTTTTCTTTGTTCTCAAGCATACATTCAAATAAACCATTATCACAATCCTTTCTTATGCATTCTTCCATACATGCTTCTGCTTCCGGATTTTCCCCCGGTCCGTGAGGTTCTGTCATCATCTTTTCCATAAATTCACAAGCACCTGTACAAGGAATGTTTTCTTTTATCAAATCTTCAGGTCCTCTAAAAGTTGTATAAATTTCCGGAGGAATTAAATATGTTGCGATGCCTCCTTTTGCAGTATGGATTTTCATTTGACATCTTCCACCATCTATTGCTTGAAGTTCAACTTTAACAACCATCCCCTCGGGGTCTGGCGGGGCAAATGATTCAACACTTTCATATTTATCGCAATTTCTTACAATTTCTAAAGTATCTCTTTCCTTTTTAGCCCATTGCTCTAATTCTTCTTTGCTTTTGAACGGTCCTCCGTAAAATTCTTCAAACTGTTCAAACATTTCCTCATGAATATCTTCTTCAGTGGGCATCTTTCCATTAACAATTCCTATTGTAACATCAGAAAGAGTTTTTTGAATAGCTTTCATTTCAGCAATAATTTCTATTCTTTCTTCTTTTGTTAAATTAGAATCTGTTGCTAATTTTGTTTTAATATCTTCAATTTTTTTCTGAATAGCTTTTAATCTTTTAGTAGCTTCATCAAAAACTTCTCCTTGCTTTCCTTCTAATTTTGAAGTTATTGCCTCTAATTTGCTTTCTAACATATCTAATTTAGAGCCAGCATTCTTAATATCTTTCTCAGTTATTGTTCCTAAATCCCTTTTAATCATTATTGTTTCCTGAACTCCCTTGATGCATTTAGGTTCCCCTTTAATAAGAACAAATTTCCCACCATCTTTTTTACATTCAATTGCCTGTCTTTGTAGTTCATTATCATATTTTTTTCTTAATCTATTATCAAATTCTTTTTTGAACTTTTCATTAATGCACATTACAGCAGAACATCCTGATTCATCTGTAAAATATTCAACCTTTCCTTCGCATTTTGTTGCAATATTGTCTAATTCTTCTTGTGTTGGACATTCTGTGCTTCCAAAACCTACCCTGCCTTTTTTAATACAAACAGGCTTGCCTTCAATCATTTCAAATTTACCGTCGCAATTTTCCATTTCCTCTTTTAAATCAAAATCTTCAAAACCTTCTTTATCAAAACTACACTCTATCTGAAACATTCCGCTTTCTGTTGTTATTTTATGACATCCTTCTGGAATTTCTTCTTCGCCAAAATATTCTTTTTCTTCTTCAACTCTTTCTGATTCCTCTGTAGCTCCTTCTGACTTTGTTGCAGTTTCTTCTGGTTGCTCCTCAACACTTTCCTGAGGTTCTTCTGATTCTTCTTCACTTACTTCTGTTTCAGTTTGCTCTTCTTGGGTTTCTGGCTCTGTTGTAGTTTTCCCTTCTTCTGCAGTATAACCTGTAATTGTAGAACCAGTAATTTTTCCTGCAATTGATTTTATTATTTTTGTAATTGAGATTACTTTTTTCTCATCTTCATCACTCATTTTTTGTGCAAAAGCAATAGGCATAATTAACAATAGAACAATTAAGAAGACAGATACTCTTATCACCTTCTTTTCCATCTTTAAAATAAGGAAATTAAGAGTTTTAAAGTTTTTGGGAAGCGGGAAACAAAAATTAGCGAACTTCTTTTAATCGCCTATGCTATTCTCTTGTCATCAGGCTTCCACATTTAGGGCACTTTTTTTGATAGCAAGGTATTCCAATTTCATGCTGTTCTTTGTAACCGCAGTTAGGACATACACAAAATCCTCCTGGTCCTGCAGCAGAACCCATTCGTCTTCCTGCTCTTCTACCTGCTCCTAAACCTCTTCCTACTGGAATTGCCATTTTAAAATTACCTCCATGAATTTTAATAGCTCTGCCAGTAATTATGGCGTCTGCTAATTTTTTTCTTGCTGTTTTAAGCAATCTCGACAAAGTTGATTGACTTATTTTCATTTTTTTCCCAGCTTTGCTCTGCTCCATTCCTTCAGAATCTATTAATCTTATCGCTTCTAATTCATCAAAACTCAAAATAGTTTCTTGCAGATTATTCATTGGAATTCCTGCTGGTTTAAAGTAAGTTACATCTGGCTGAAAAAAAATTCTTCTTATTCTTCGGGGTCTTACCATTTTATTGAATTCCTTTTATTTTTTCCTTTATAATACCTTTATCTTCTTTAAAATTTATATCTTTCTCTTTCAGAGCAAGTTGCATATTTGACCCAATTTTTCCTGCAATAACTAAATTGACATTTTCTTTTGCTAACATATAAGCAACACTCCAACCAGCTCCTCCCCCGCCAACAGCAAAAGGGTTTTTAAGAATTTTAATTAATTTTTTATTTTCAAAAATTAAATAATATGGAGCTCTCCCACCTCTTAAACTTATTTCTGAATCTGATGATTTTCCTTCTGAAGCTATAGCTATTTTCATTTTTTGATTTGAATTAATTTATTTATTAATATACCTTGGATAACCGACATAAAAATCATTACAACACTTAAGATTAAGATATATTTCCACCCAAAATAAAAAACTGCAATAGGAATTAAAGGAATTTTTATTGCACGGTTATATAAGAAACATCCAATAAGCCCGTAGTTTAATCCTTTATCTTTAAGGTCTGCTAATAAAGGATACCACATATAAATTGGTCCTGAAGATAATATTCCACCAATTATTACAAAAAACCATTTTTTTATTCCTTTTTCTCCCAAATGTTTCATTACAAATTGAGGAGTTATAAAGTAATTTGTTAAAGTCATTAAAATAAAAACAAGAATAAAAACTGGAATTATCTTTAAGATTATTTTATAAAAAAAATCCAAGCTTGAGAAAAAAGATTCCTGTTTGAAAACGAATAATAACAAATAAACTACTATTACAGATATTAAAAAATACCATGATTTTGAGATTTGTCTTAATTTGTTTTTTAAATTCATTTTAAAATGCTCCTAAAATTAATATTGTGATCATTGCAACAATGATGGACAAAATAAATGCTGTGAAATTTCTTAATAATGCAAATTTTTTACCTAAAATTGCAGACTCTGCTGGAAGCTGAACAATTCCTACAGTAACCCAGGCGACTAAAAATGAAGTGACTGCTAATAAGCTCACACCTTGTTTTAACATTTCTCCACCAAAGATATAACTCGTTATAGGATTTCCTGCAGAAATACTTCCAACTAAACCTCCTAAAATAGGGTCAAATAGGGGGTTTTTACTAAATAAGGATGTATAAAATGATTTTGGGATTAATACCGAAATTAAACTTACTAACATAACTGTTCCTAAAATTAAAGGTAGGGATTTCCACAGCGATTTAATAGATTTAATTATTGATTGTTTAATTTTAGAATTCATTCTCTCTCTAATTTCTCTCCACATACAGGGCATTTAATTGTTGAACATGGAACACCTCTCTTATGTTTTTGTTTATAACCACATTTCGGGCAGATGCAAAATCCTTCTGGTCCTTTTCCCTGAGCTTTTTCAATACTCTTTTTGAATCTTCCTTTTCTTTGCCAACCAAATCCTCTACCAAATCCCAGCTTAGAAATCATTTCTGTTGGTTTAAAGTAACTATTTGAAACGTCATGGCTTTCTATTTGTATTGCGACATATTCAAGGCGGTCAATCTCATCTATTAATCTTTTTCTTAGTCTGTTAGATATTTTAGTGGCTTCTTCAACACTTAATTTGCTAGGCAATTTAATTTTCAAATTTGCTGTGATTGCCGAACCTTTTTTCTGGGTTCTTAATTCTGATATTTTAAGATTTTGTTTTTCTGCTATTTTCTTAATCTGCTCTTCGACTTCTTCCCCAGCCGAAACATCCAATAGCGAGTCAGTTGCTTCTTTGCCTAATTCAAATGATTCTTTTATTATATATAATCCTATTAATAATGCAAGCAACGGATCTGCATAATTCCAATATTTTGTTAAAATTAATCCACTTAAAACTGCAACTGATGCCCAGACATCAACTCTTGAATGCACGCCATCTGAAAGTAAGCTAATTGAATTTTCTTTTTTTCCATAATAAATTTTTAATCTTGCCATTATTTCATTTACTGCTGCAGAAAAAAGCATAACTCCTAATGCAAGATATCCTAATTTAATTTCAGAAGGAGATAAAAATCTCTGATACGCTTCATAAATAATTCCTGCTCCTGTTATAAATAATATTATTGTAATTAATAATCCTGCTAAGACTTCAAATTTATAATGTCCATAAGGATGTTTTTTGTCCACGGGCTTTTTTGCAATTTTTATTCCAATTAAACTTATTCCTGAAGATAAAACATCCATCCCAGAATGAATTCCTTCTGCTAAAACTGATGCAGAATTTGCTAAAGTTCCAACTAAAATTTTTCCTGTCGCTAAGACGAGGTTTGCAAATACCGAAAGTCCTGCTACTTTTTCTTTCATCCTTTAATTTCTTTTAATCTTTTTTCTATTTCTTTCATTTCTTGTTTTAAGATTTCTAATTCTTGTTCAAGATATTGTTTTTCTTGTTTTTCTGTCATTACTGGCTGAATTTGTTGTAATGGCATAGCTCTTGCTCTCCATGCAAATCCCCTTCTTCTTCCAAAACCACCATTCATAAAACCTGGGACTGCAAAACCTGCACAATATCCCATTCCTCTTCCGGTCATTGGTCCCATTCCATTTGGACCTGTTCCATCTCCTCTAGGCATTTTAATCCTCCTTGCCTTTTGGCTGATTTAATTATGAATATATATTCATAATACTATTTAAATGTTTCGTTTTGCATAAATATTCATAATAAAAATTACCTTTTTTTCATTAATTCTCTTTGATTTAAGTATAATAAAATTAATGCTCCAACTATAAAAAGCCAATCAACTAAAAAAGTTAAAACAAGAAAACCAAAAGCAATTACCGAAAAAATTACAATTTTATTGTTTTTCATATGAAATAATCACCAATACTTATTATAAATTTTACGAATATAAATTTTAACTTCTAGCTAAAAAATACAATAAATAAAAATTTATTTCTATTTCAAAATCTTCTTCTATTAAAATCTCTTCCTCTTGGTCTGTCTGGATCTACTGGTTTTGCTTTAGACACTTTAAGTTCTCTTCCTTCAATTTCTTTTTCATTCATTTTTGCAATTGCTTTTTCTGCGTCTTCTTTCTTTGCAAAAACGATAAAACCAAATCCCTTAGACCTGCCAGAAAATTTATCAGTAATTAGTGTCACTTCGGTTATCTCTCCAAACTCAGAAAAAAGTTCTCTAAGCTGGTCTTGACTCACACTAAATGATAAATTCCCAACATATATCTTAGATTCACTAACTTCCATTTTATCCTCCTGAATATTAATTAATAGAAACCTTACTCCTTCTAAATTTATCTAACATGATTAAACCAGAAGAAAAGGGTATTTAAGGGTTTGTATTTTTCATAAGTTCAAAAACCAAAACCTTTATAAAATACCTCATCCCTCTAATCTTATAAAAATTCTGAAAAATTAACGCTTTATTCTATTATTAATAAAATGGAACAAGAACTAAAAAATTCAATCCTTAAATCAGGGACAAGTATAATTGGAATTGTTTGCAAGGACGGAATTGTCATAGCTGCGGATAGGCAAAGCACAGCAGGTAACATTGTTATGAGCAAAAAATCCAAAAAAGTAGCAAAAATAAATGATTATTTGCTTTTTGCAGGAACAGGTGGAGTTGCAGATATACAGAGACTAAAAAAATTAATCGCAGCAGAATTAAGATTAAAAGAGCTTCGTTCAAAGTCAAGACCAACAGTAAAACAATCTGCAAATTTAATAGCAACAATAACTTATTCTCAGATACGGCAGATGTCACCAATTCCAAGCATTGTTGGTTCTTTAGTAGGGGGAATAGATGAGGACGGGTCTGTAAAATTATATTCAATTGAACCGGCAGGAAGTATTACAGAAGTAGAAGATTATGATGCAAATTTTGGTTCTGGTATGCCTTTTGTTCTAGGGCTTTTAGAAAGACAATATAAACCAGACATGACCGTTAAACAAGGAGTTGAACTTGCAATCGAAGCTTTAAAATCTTCAACGCAACGGGATATCGGTTCTGGTTATGGGATAGATGTATTCTCAATTACAAAAGAAGGAATAAAAAAGGAATTTGAACAAGAAATTTAAAAATAGAACCAGATACAATGGATATTCTAAAAACAATTCTAGATGATCTTAGGGGTCAGATTACTGAAGCAGGTTTTGAAGGTGCAAACATAGTTCTCTATACAGATAATGAAAAATTCTTCAAGGATGATAATGGAAAAATAAGAGAAATAGTTAACAAAATAAAAAAGAGAATTGAATTAAGAGCAGACCAAAAGATTCTTCCGGATAAGGAAAAGGTTGAAAAACAAATAAGAGAAATTGTTCCAGAAGAAGCAGAAATAACAAACATAATTTTTGATACTCATAGAAGTATTGTAATAATTGAAGCAAAAAAACCTGGCTTAGTTATTGGGAAACAGGGTTCTTTAATGGAGCAAATAAGAAGAGAAACACTATGGATGCCTCAAATTCAACGAAGTCCTGCAATAAAATCACAAATTACAGAAAACATTCGGGAAGTTCTTTATGCAAACAATAATTACAGAAGAAGATTTCTAAATAAAATTGGACAGAAAATTTACTCTGGCTGGAATCCTGAAAAAGTAAATGAATGGATAAGATTAACTTTCTTAGGTGGAGCAAGACAAGTCGGAAGAAGCTGTATATTGCTCCAAACACCAATCTCAAAAATTTTATTGGATTGTGGAATAGATGTTGCTGCTCATAATAATTCTGATAAATTCCCCTCATTTGATATTCCTGAATTTGATATAGGTAAAATAGATGCAGTTATAATCAGCCACGCACACCTTGACCATGTAGGATTATTGCCATACTTATATAAAATGGGTTACAAGGGTCCTGTCTATATGACAACTCCAACAAGGGATATCGCAGCATTATTAGCATTAGATTTTATCGGTGTCGCATATAAGCAAGCAGCCCAGCCACTTTTTAGCTCATCAGATATAAAAGAAATGGTAAAACATTCTATTTGCTTAGATTATAATGAAGTTACAGATATTACACCAGATATAAGAATAACGTTCTATAATTCAGGACACACACTCGGTTCTGCAATGGTTCATTTAAACATAGGAAACGGGCTTCATAATTTGTTATATACTGGAGACTTTAAATATGGAAAATCTAGATTATTGGATGCAGCAGTTATAAATTTTCCACGGCTTGAAACAGTAATCACTGAATCAACTTATGGTGCAAAACAGGATGTCCTTCCGCCAAGGCGAGAATCAGAAGAAAAACTAATTGAATTAGTGAATAAAACAATTGAGAAAAAAGGAAAAGTTTTAATCCCTGAATTGGGGTTGGGCAGGGCACAGGAAACAATGTTAATTTTAGAAGAAGCAATGCGAACAGGAAAAATGAAAAAAGTTCCAATTTATATCGATGGTATGATTTGGGATATTAACGCGATTCATACAGCTTATCCTGATTTTTTAAGCGCAAATGTAAGAAACCAAATCTTTCAGGATAAAAATCCTTTTGTTTCAGAGATATTTTCAAGAGTTGGTTCTCCTGCTGAGAGAAAAGAAGTTATTGAAGGAGGTCCCTGCGTTGTTCTGGCAACTTCAGGTATGCTTGTTGGAGGAGCATCAGTGGAATATTTTAGAGAATTCGCATCAAATCCAAATAATTCAATAATTTTTGTTTGTTATCAGGGTGTTGGTTCATTAGGACGACAAGTGCAGGAAGGATTAAAAGAAACAAAAATGATTGTTGATGGAAAAGAAGAAACAATTAAAATTAATTTACAGGTTTATACAATACCTGGATTGACAGCACATTCTGGCAGGGGTGAGCTAATGAATTTTTTTGGCAGAATCAAACCAAAACCAAAAAGAATTATCATTAATCATGGTGAAGTTTCAAAGTCACTTGATTTAGCGTCGACACTTTACAAAACACAAAGGGTTGAAACAAATGTTCCAAGGTCTCTAGAAACATTAAGGTTAAAATAATTTTTATAAATTTTTGACTAACTTTTATAAACCATTTTTTCTATTTAATGTGGGGTGATTAAAATTAAGCATAATCCAAAAATAACAATAATTATTCTAGCAATGTTTGTCATAACGCAGTTTATCGGACTTTATGTTGTGAACCATTATCTTGTTGATGAACATGAACTCCCCTATGGCATGCAAACTCCCGAGATTGAAACAGACCAAGAATATTTCGCACTTTTCCCATTTATAGTAATGGCATTTATTATAGCAATTTTCATAATGTTTCTTTTATCTAAATTTAATATTGAATTTATTTTGAAACTCTGGTTTTTTATAGTTGTTGCAATTGCATTAGGGCTTTCTTTTAATGTTGTATTGACAAAATTCCAATATGCTTCATTGATAGCATTTGTTATAGCATTACCTCTCGCTTATATAAAAATTTACAAACAAAATTTTCTTGTCCATAATTTTACAGAACTTTTAATTTATCCTGGAATCGCCGCAGTTTTCGTCCCGCTTTTAAATCTGTGGACAATCATTGCACTTTTAATTATGATTTCTCTTTATGATATCTGGGCTGTTTGGCATTCTGGATTTATGCAGAATATGGCAAAATATCAGATTAAAAAATTAAATGTTTTCTCAGGATTTTTTGTTCCATATGCCTCAAAGAAAATGAAAGCAAAGATAAAACAAATGAAAGCGACATTAACTGAATCAGAATTAAAAAAGAAAAGAATAAGAATTAATGTTGCAATTCTCGGTGGCGGGGATGTTATTTTTCCAATTATTACTTCTGGTGTTATGTTAAAACTATTTGGATTCTATCCTGCATTATTTGTGGTTATTGGGGCAACATTAGGACTTACATACTTGCTTATACGTTCTGAAAAAAAGAAATTTTATCCTGCAATGCCATTTATTACAGCAGGAATTTTCGCAGGAATGATTTTGAGTTATTTCTTATTGTAAATCTTTTCATTATGTTCCCACTTTACAAAAGTAACAAATAGAAAAGTTTATAAATCAAAATCTGTATTGAACCTCATGGAATCTATAAAATCAATGAACCAATTAGAAACAGAATTAGGTTTAGTGAAACCTCTGATAGGAAATCTTAATCCTTGGAGAGAACTTTCAGCAGAAGAAGAGTTAGAAAGATATTTAACCATACTTAAATCATATAATCACCAAAATAAACCAATTCCCTCAAAATATTTTAGTTTAATAGAAAAATCTATTTCTGATTTAGAAAAAAGAGAAAATATCTCTTTTGTGGATTTAGTATCTTTTGCTAGAACGATTAATAATAATTTATTTAGACTAAATAAAACAGAAGAACACAATAAACCTAACCAATTAACTTCTCATTGGAATTCTAAAGGATATCTTTTTGGATAAATAAAAATGTTAATCAAACAAGAGCTTATAACAAAAGTGAAAGATTATTTTGGTCTTAATATTTATGAAACTAAAGTTTGGTTAGCTTTGCTTTCTAAAGGAATTGCTTCTGCAGGAGAAGTTGCAACCTTGTCTGGTGTGCCTCGTTCAAGAACCTATGATGTGCTTGAGAGTTTAGAGAAAAAAGGATTTGCAATAATCAAAATCGGAAAGCCTGTAAAATATATTGGAGTAAAGCCAAGAATGATAATCGAAAAATTAAAGAAAAATGTTATGAAAAGCGCAAGTGAAAAAATTGAGGGTCTTTCAAAAATAAGGCAAACCAATGAGTTTGCAAAACTGGAAGAATTATATAAAGGTGGAATAGTTCCTGCAAAAAGAGAAAATATTTCTGCATCATTAAAAGGAAAATCAAATATTTCAAATCAAATAAGAGAAATACTCCAAAATGCAGAAAAAGAAGTTATAATCTGTACTGATGCGAAAGACATAAGTTCAAAATTAAGATTGTTTCTCCAAACTTTTACAAGATTAAAGCAATCAAAAATAAAGATTAAAGGAGCATTATCTGGAAATGAAAATTTAATCAATGACTTAAGCAAAAAATTAGGTGTAAAATTCAAAAAAATAAATGTTGAAGCAAAATTTTTTATTGTAGATAAAAAAGAAATTTTGTTCTATGTTTCAAAGAATACTGATGAAGAAGAAATTGCAATTTGGCTTAATTCGCCATTTTTTGCAGAATCTTTTTCAAATCTTTTTGAAAAAGCTATGAAAGCTGAATAATTTAAATAAAAAATACATAAAATAAAATGGATAATCTTCCAAAACTAGATAAGAGAAAAATAAGGGCATTAGAGATGAGTGAAAGGGGAGTTTCTGCAGAAGAATTGACGAATAAGTTTTCAGACGTCCTTGATGGGATAGCAGAATTACAAAAAGAATTCCAGGAAAAATATTGTCCTACTTGTGCTAATTATAGCCCTGCTAAAAACAAAACTTTTTTGAATCTTTTAAACTTCTTAAATTTAAGACGTTCAAGCGATTTCAGTGATTGTAAGCTTCATTATACTGATATTCTTGGCCAGTGCTGGAATTATTCCCCAAAAAAACAAAAATGATAAATCAAAAAACAAATCAAAAAATAATTGAAGCTAAATTTGGAAAAGGCTGGGAATTTTTAATGGATTTAACTGAAAGTAATTGTGAGATTTATCAAAGAGAGGTTGAAGGATTGGTAATCCCTGAAAAATTATATTGTTTTTATGGTGGTTCTCGTAAGGGTGAAATGACAAAAACCCCATGGAAAAGAATGAATGATTAAATATTTTCAATAAGATTAACAATTTCTAATTTTTTTATGCTCATTTCTTTCATTTTTTTAGAATTTTTCTTTTTCCATATTTCAATAAATTCTTTTAAATTAAAATTAATTTTTTCACGAGCATAAATTTTTTTGTTTTTTACAAAAGTTTTTTTATGCGTTTTTTTAAACTTTTTTACATTTTCTTTTTGTCCACTAAAAGGTCCTGACAAAATAATTTCTTTTTTACTTTTAACCACAAAAAAACATCTTGCAGATTTTTTCCCATTATAATTAAATCCTCTCTTTTTGACAATAAAAAATTTGTTTATTTCTTCTGTCAAATGACTATAAAATTTTAACAACTTACTGCCCGCAATGTCCCCTTCCTGCTTTCCTGTTGTTGCCTCCAATAAAATAAATTCATTCTTATTTTTCTTCGCATCTTTTTTTATTTTTTTCAAATCTGTTTTTTGGATTTCAAATGCTTTTTTATTTGGATTTTTCAAAAATTTTTTACAGGCGTTCTTAAATCTTTCAAAAGTTTCTTCAGATAATGCTGCTGCAGCGTTTCTCTGTTTGTATGTGGGATCAATTAAAATAATGGGAGACTGAAGTTTAGAGCTATTTACATCCATTAAAATTTCATTTTTATTTTTATAGTGTTTTTCAATGTCTATTATTATTTTCTCTCCTTTTTTGCTCCTCGCAATTGCTTTAATAAACTTCAAAAAGCTTTTGTAATAACAAATTAATAATTCCA
Organism: Candidatus Pacearchaeota archaeon; assembly: GCA_017609175.1. Lineage (GTDB taxonomy): Archaea > Nanobdellota > Nanobdellia > Pacearchaeales > GW2011-AR1 > JAFCEJ01. The sequence goes on along the minus strand of JAFCEJ010000003.1, from coordinate 16,961 downwards.
AACTATATCCAGAGAACCCATTGATATATGACTCTGCACCATAACATCTGTTAGCATAACAAAATGCTTTTGCCAACAAAATCTCGTCAATAATCTTTCCTTTTGCTTTTTTATTGATATACTTTACATGCGAATAGGATAAATCAGTTATATTCTGTGCTTCTTTTGGTTTGTTAATTTTTATTACAGGAATTACTTCAATAAAGAACTTTGGTCCTGTCTGAATTTGAAAATAATCTCGCGAACCATGAACTGTTTTGAAATCTTTAACAAATTTTTTCAAAATCTTTTTTGTAAATTCAGATATTTTTTCTTCATTATAATATTTTTCAAATTTTACAAAAATATCAATATCATAATAATCTTTTTTTATCACTGTTTTTTTCGCAAAACTTCCACCAACAAAACTTTCTGCATTTATTTTTAGTTTTTTGGCTTGAGAATTAAATTGATCTATAAATTTTTTCAAAATTTTTTCAGCACTTTCTAATTCTTCTTTTTCAGGCCTGATTTTCTCTAAAACTTCTGCCAAGACAGAATTCATTTTGTTTGCCATAATATTTCTTATCTGGAGATCTTTATAAAATTAGTGATGTATGTCTTTTTTTAAAACAGTTAAGTTCAATCTTTTTCCTTCCTCTCACTTTCTTCTTTCAATTCTTTCACATCTCTTTCTAAGGTAGAAGCCAAATCAATTATATATTTCCCCTCTTCAAGTTTATATATTAAAGGCCTTTTTTTATTAAACAAATTTACAATATCAATTTCAAATTTTCCAGGGCCAACTGCTCTAACAGATTCTAAATCCAAAATAACAGGAGCATCTTCTTCTTTAATCCCCGCCATTTCCCGAACATCCTGTTCAATTTGTTTTTTCTGTTCAGAAGGGATTTCAATTGGTTTTTCTTTTATTTTTTCCAATTGTTCTTCTTTAATATAGAAAAAAAAGTGTCCGCCACATTTATTGCATCCCTCTAATAATTCTCTGCTTCCAGCAGGAATAATTCTTTTACAATGAACACATTGATGTGGCATGTTACATAAAAAAAAAGAAAGTTAATAAAATTATTGGTTCTTTCAAATAATTATTTAAAGGTAATAAACGATATTGAAGCTAAATGAAAATAATCCATTATTTATTAGAAAGGATACAGAAAATATATTCTATTTATTCTCATAGGAGAGACTATCAAACTCTTCCTGAAAAGAATAAAACCAGAACAGGAAAATTAGAAAAGAAAAGTGAAGAATCTCAGGGATTTAAGGAAATACTTGAAGAGGAACTTAAGAAATTAAAATAGTTTTATTTATTCAATAACAATTCAATTTTCTTAGGATTCTTTTTCATTTCTTTTACAACTGTTGCAGGCCCTATTATTGTTATTGCATTAATGTCTCCACCGGTTAAAACATTTGCAAGCCCGTATTTAAATTTACTATAAAGGCCGTTTCCTCCATTTCCTAATATTACTGCCAACTCAATCCCTTTAAAATTTTTAACGTGCCCAATCATCGCCATAGTATCTCCAATCAATCGCGTTTCTTCTTCTGGCTTTAATTTTCCTTGTAAAATTAGAATATTATTTCCTAAAATAATTCCTAAAATTTTTTTAATTCTTTCATTGCTATCCAGATTCCTTATTTCAGAATAAGGCAAAAACTGGATTGAAAACCCTTTAATCTTTCCCAAAGTTTTCTTTTTTTTCCTCACCATCTTTTATGATTGTATTAATATTTTTTAATTTAAAAAGCTTTTATCTTTTTACTTTTTTGCTTAATCTGAAGATTGATTCATAGAATTCCTCTAAATTTTTCCCTTTTTTTGCACTTATGCCTACCACATCATATTCTGGAAACGCAGCCTCAATTTTTTTCACATCAGCTTTTTTTAAATCAATTTTATTTGCAGCAATTAGTACAGGAATTTTTCTTGCAACTAAATTTCCAATAATTGTAATATTAACTTGGTTATACGGGTTTTCAGTAGCATCTAAGATAACAACAACCACATCCATATCATCAAGCCATTTTATTGATTCAACAATTCCTTGCGTCGCTTCTTTTGCTCTTTTTTTTGCCTCTTTCTTTTTCAGTTTGTATTTTAGAAAATCTTCATAATCTATTTTTGTCGCAATTCCTGGAGTATCAACAATTTTAAAAGTCATCTTTTTCCCTTTATACTCTATTTCTACTTTTTCCTTAAATTGAACATTTCTTGTTTCATGGGGGATTTTGCTTATTTTACCTATTTCTTCTCCTGTAAAATCCTTACAGATTCTATTTGCCAAACTCGTCTTTCCTGCGTTTGGTGGTCCATAAAAACCTAGTTTAATATCTTTTTTACCTTTAAACATGTTTGAGAAAATTCTCTTAAAAAAATTCTTAAAAATTTTCACCATATTACAAAATCATCAAAATCATTTATTAAACTTTCTGTGATGTGTTATGTTATAAAGATGTATATATTTATTCTAATCTTCTAACACCCTCCCTTGATTTTGGGATTCTTATCATATTCTTTTTTTCAGGAGATTTTTCTTTGGGTTTTTTTAATCTTGAAAATAGATTCGGGATTTCAATCATTCCTGTTCTTTTTCCCTCATATTTTCTTAAGGCATACCTAATCTGCTCACCACTCCAACCAGCTTTTTTTAAATTTGATTTAATCTTTTTTTCTTCTATTCCATTTGTTTTTGCATGGTGGATATATTGCACAAGATTATATAACGAATTTCTATTTTTGAACAAATAATTTTCATATTTTTTCTTATACCATTCCTGCATTGCAATATATATTAAAATTCCAATTAAGAGCAATGAAATCATTACCACTGCGATTATTTTTGAATAACTGCAGTCTTTACAATTCTTCCAACTTTCACCTTTCTCCTTGTCACATATTCCATCAAGATTACATTTAGGAGCTTTTGGAATTTTTAATTTTGTTAGTGGCGGAGAAATAAAAACAGGAAGATTAATTACTTCGATATCTTCTGTGGTTGAAAAAACAATTTTTCCTTCGTCACCCGGAATATAAATATAACCAGATTCTGATTTTTCAGAATAGTCTTTTTTAAATTTTAGATTATCAAGTTCTTTTAAAACAATATAATATTCATTTAAATCCTCTTTTTCATTTATCTCTAATTCAAATATCTTTAAAACAGGTTCATTTTTTTCATATCTTACAATTATTTCATCATAAGAAATTTTTAAATCTAAATTTTCAATGAACCAATTATTAACCGCTTTAATATACTTACTTTCCCTTTCTTCGTTATAATCTCCCCCACCGATTTCTTTTAGGATTTCCAAGTCTATGTTAGATTCGTCTGGATAAAATGTTGTAGAATCAATTGCACTATGAACAATAACAGATTTTGGGATTTTCAATCCGAGCAATTCATCCATAATCTCCATATATTCCTCAGCACCCGCAGCACTAGAATAATTTTTTTCAATATCTTTTAATTTTTTTTCTAAATCATCTAAATTAATGACCGAGTTTAAACTCTCTCTATAAAAATCAGAAAAATTATTGATTTGAGATTTTACTTTTTCAATATATCTTAAATTATTTTTTAATGTAGTGTTTATAAAATTATCTGGTAAATTAACACTAATATTAAATATTGCACTTGAATTGTCCACAATTATTTTTAATTCAAATTCTCCTGTTTGATTATATGTATGAATTGTTTTATTTGTCTGAGTAGTTATATTTGAACCATCTCCAAAATTCCATTCATATTTTTTTATCTTGGTACCATTTTCTGCACTTATATTCACTTCAAATTCAGTAGGATATCCAAGTATGGTTGTCGTCGGTTTTACCGAATTAATCACTATTTCTGCAGAAATAAAATTCATAAATAAATTTACAAATAAAATTACCAATAACAAATAAACCACCACACTCTTTTTCATAATTTAGATAATAAAAACAAGTTTATAAATATTTTTCAAACTTTAGATTAATTTTTTAATCGCTTCTTTTATTATTCTGGAATGGGTGGGGATTTCTTTGGCATATGTTGCAATAGGTTTTTCTGTTCGTGGGACAATATTTGCTTCTTTTAGTTCCATATATTCCCCATTTTCTTTAAGATGTGCTTTAACAGGTCCAATATTTTTCGCATACCATCTTTCTACATTAAATCGGATGGGGATTTTATCTTTTCCATTTGTTACATATCCTTCCATATTTATGTCCATTTTAAAACAATTTCCAAAAGGTTTTCTGTTTGATAATACAATATCTTCAATTCCAACACATTTTGAGTTATAAGTTATTTTTCCAGTTATGTATGGATATTTTTCTGAAATGATTCTTGAAGTTGATCTTGTTGAAGACCCTTCATAAACCGTATCTCCTAATTCTATCCTCGGTAAATACCATATATCCCCAACTTCTTCAAGATTTTCTCCGTATTGATTTAGAGAATTTCTTAAAAATCCGAGGTATTGTCTAAATCCTAAACTATTCATTACAACCAATTTTTTTCCGTTTATCTTTTTTATTCCTTCTATATATGTATAAAGGCCTTTATCAAATTTCCACCAGTTCCCCATTTCAATTGGGATTAAATCCCTCATTCTTGCATAATCACCTCTATGGAATTCTTTTTCAGGTGGTATTACCAGCATAAATTCAGAATCATTTGGTGTGATATAGATAGAATATTTCTTGTCTAAATCAATGTCTTCTGGAAGAAAAGGAATATTATCATTAAATTCATTATTTATTGAAACAATGCGTTCTATTCCATTTAATATTGCTCCTGTTTTAGATAAAATACAAAATATTGCAAAGGCATAAGGAGTTGAGGATGCAATGCCCAGTGTTAGGCTTGCACTTTGTAAAACCGTATTTAAATTTTTTAAGTCTCTAAAAGACCTTTTACCAAGATAAATAAATCCTGGAATGTGTTTAACATCATCTGGATCTAACTCCAATCCTCTTTCTTCTGTTATGTGCATATATACTTCTGGGTTTTTCTTTATGGGTGCAAGATCTTTTCTGAGGATAGTAATTATCTCTTCTTCTTTTCCAGTTGTTTTTTCTAAATTTCTTTTTCCAGGGATAAACATTGCAGGAAGATATCTTTCATTAGGGTCTGTAATTATACATATTTTATTTTTAAATTTATCTTCTTCGTAAAATTTAGCCTCTAACCCGCTGATTGCCCTACCACCGATATCTTCCAGATAATACAGATACTTTTTTCCTTTTGAATTATATCCAATTTCTCCTGATACATCTGATGTTTCTCTATAAAAAGAATATTCTGGCGGAAAATAAGGTTCTTTATTTACTAATGGTATATATTTTGTATTCCCAGGATTTTTATCTTCATTGTTTTGGTAATTGTTCTGGTCACTATTTTTAGGAGCAGTAGGATTTGAACAAGAAATCCCTAATAGTGAAACTAATCCAGGGCTATTTTTTATGAATTCCCTACGATTCATATTTTCTTATAAGCATTTTGATATAAAAGTTTTTTTATATTCTATCAACACGTTTATAAAATTCAATTCATTATATTTATCAACCTTGAGTTAAATCCAACAGGAAAATCTTAAAATGGAAAAAAAGATTTTTGATTATTCTATTGATGCAGATTCAGAAACTCTTAAACAATTTGTAGAATGTTATACGCACGATTTTGTAGTCGCTGCCGCACTAATGCCAGACGCACACGTTGGATATGCCGCACCAATCGGTTCAGTTCTGATAACAAAAGGGTATATCGTGCCTGCATGGGTTGGCTTTGATATTGGGTGTGGTTTGATTGCAATTAGAATAAAAAATAAAAATATTCTTGAAAAAATCAAAAAAAATATTGATAAAATCTACAATCAAGTTAATAGAAATGTTCCAATGGGAGTTGGAGAGTATAATAAAGCATCAAACATATCAGAAAAAACTAAGAAACAATTCCAAGAACTTTTAAAAAAATTCCAATCAAAACCCCATGACAAAAACATTCTCCAGTTCTTAAAATCTACTGCACTAAAACATCTCGGAACTCTCGGCGGCGGGAATCATTTTATAGAACTCGGTTATGATGGTAAAAACAAAAATGAGGTATGGTTGATTATCCATTCAGGAAGCAGAGGGATAGGACATAAGGTAGCAAAAAAATATATGATAAGTGCATCAGGAAGCAAAACCCAATATGAAAAAACTTTCCCGTTGGATGTAAAATCAAAATTAGGAAAAGAATATCTGAATATTTTGGATTTTGCACTCGAATATGCTTTGTTAAACAGAATGGAAATCGCTTATAAGGTAATACAGGCAATTGAAAAAATTCTCAATGAAAAATTAAAAACAGAATTATGGGCAAATAAAAATCATAATCATGCAATTTTAGAACGAGGAAAATATATTCATAGGAAGGGAGCAACTCCTGCAAAAAAAGGAGAGAAAGGAATCATTCCAGGAAATATGCGTGACGGAACATATCTGATTGAGGGCAAAGGGAATCCAAAATTCTTGCATTCATCATCGCACGGAGCAGGACGAGCATTAAGCAGAAATCTTGCAAAAAAACAAATAACAATCGAACAATTTAAAGAATCCATGAAAGGAATAAAAGGAAATATTTCAGAAAAAATAATTGATGAGGCTCCAATGGCTTACAAAGACATAGATAAAGTTATGGATGCACAAAAAGCAAGTGTAAAAATTATAAAAAAAATCAAACCGCTCATAAATTGGAAAGGAAAATAATCTCTCGGCACATCAAAACGAATTTTTATTGAAAGAAAAATGAACTTAAGATTTGGTTTCTAAGAGTTAAATATTATAAAATTCCTGCCAAAGGCAGACAATATTTAGGGGTGCCCGTATTTAATAATAAAAATTAAATAATAGTAGATGTTAAATGTTTTTATGGAAATGCAAGAATGGTTAGGTAAATTAGACATACACAAGCAAATAGTCGAAGAGTTTGTAAAAGAAATTATATATTTCTCTGAAATAGATGAAAATAAGAAAATATTCAGAACATGTGGTTTATATGCTGTTGGAAGTTCTGTATATTCTGAAAAACCAAATGATATTGATATTACGCTAGTTGGCTTGGATTTTAGAGTTCTTTTTGAATATGACAAATTATTTCTACAAGATCCAGAAACTCTGGTCAACAAAGGAATTGTAGTGCCATTAGGTCACGAATCGGCAGCCAGTTCATTGTGGGAAGGTAATAGATTGACTTGGAGTGGTGAAGAATATAGATTTAATATAGATATAGAAGAAGAATACGGTTATAGCTCTATAGGAACCTACTGCTACTCTCATATAAGACCTAGTCAATTTGTTTTGGGTCTTACAAAATATTTATTTGAAAAAAGAGGAGAAACATTTGATGAATATGATGTTATACACGATGGAGATTTCAATCCTCTCAAACCTTATAATAGTAGTCATGGGAATTTTTTAGGTGTTAGAATAAATCTTGAACTAATAGATTTCTTTATTCATGGAGAAAACTTATTAGTTAAATCATGGAAAAGACATCAAAGAGATAACAATCTGCCTTTTGTCTGTTTGTATCAATGGAATGATGTCAATATAGAAAATCCAAATGAAAGATACACTTCTTCTAGAATCTCTCTTCCAGAATTTATTGATCGGAAAGGTGAAGAGAGAAGTGAGATTACTCCAAATGTGTGGTTCTAGCGGACACCCTTTTTACGAGGGCCCTCAAATTGAAACTAACCATTGTTATATTCTTTTTTGCGTTAGCAAAAAACCGAGAGCCGAAGGTTTGGAGGAGTTGTCCAGAAGTGCGCATCTTGTCTTCACTTTAAAAAATAAATGTTTATAAATTAATCAGAATTCCAAATTAGTGATATTATGGTATTAGGATATAATCAGCCAAGACCAACAGAAGAAAATTATCAGGATTTCATGACTAAATTAGTCAAAGGTCTAAAAGGATTAGGTGAGGATAGATTAAGTTTGATGGTTTATGGTTCTTATGTTAGAAGAGATTATATAGTTGGAAGAAGTGACATAGATGCGGTTTTGACATTTCCCCACGATGTAGTTATTCCAAAAGATTTTATGTATGAGGTTTCGGTTGTTCTTTATGAAGCATTGAAGGGAAATAATGTACCATTTCAAGTTTGCCCATTGGATGTTACAATTATGAAAGATGGAAGATTTAACTCATTCACAGATGATTTTTATGATTATTTTCAATCAGAAGGGCAAACTCTTGTAGGTCCAGATTATAGAAGTAAAATGGTATGTTTAAAGACAAAAACCGGTGAAGAAAGTACATTAAGCCATAATCTTAGAAAGACAAGAATAGCCTTAATGTTTGCAGAACATGATAGACAAGAAGATTATGAACGGTTTCTAGAAAGATTTAATGGAACTCTTAATGCTACAAGCAGAGGGTCAAAGCAGATATTATATTTAGTTGATGGGGAATTAAGGAAAAATAGATTTTCTGCATTACAGGAATTAGGAAGACACCTTCCAGATGTAAATGTTGAGCCATTAGAAAGAATAAAAGATTTATATCATCATCCAGAAAAACTGGACAGGTTATATAGAAACCCTGATGAAGCAATGAAAGTTTGGAATTCGGCTGCTACATTCTTTGAAGAAGTAATTAGAGAATATGTACATAAGTTTCCACTTCAAGAAAGACGTTAAGCGGGTGTAGGAGCAATTGAAATTAATCGCTGTTATATGCCCCGATAGGGATTGAGTTTTAGTGCAAATAAGTGAGCCGCTTCAGTACTTCACATAAATAGTTTCGCTTGCTTACAAAAACTTCATCTATATGAATATGTTTATTTTATCCAACACAATATTCTTAGCGAAGTATCCTTAGAAGGATTATTTTCTACTATTATTGGCAGTGTTTGGATATAAACATTTTTATCATACGGAATTTCTCCTCCCCCAGAAAACCACCCTTGACTACTGTAATATACTTCTATATCGCATTCGAGATAATTTGGAATTCTTTTTACTTCATAACTTCCCTCACCATTTATAAAATCATAAATATCTCCTTCATTACCACGAATTCCTTCTGCTCCAAATTCTTTAATAATTTCTTTTAACAATTTAACCTCAATATCATAAACATCTTCTGAAATATCTCCTTTTTTAGCATATTCTTTATCGATAATCATAATGACTGCTGTTGCAATTAATAAAACCGCAAAAAAAGCCTCTACAATTTTTAGCCATCCTCTTTTATTCATTTTTGTAATTTTTTTCATTTAATACAAAATTCCTTACCAAAGTTTAATTGTTAAAAATCCTTTTTTTTCATTTTCAGGGTCTTGCCCCTCTCCATTTTCATTTTTCTTTCCAATATATGTTATTGGAATCTGTTTTGCATAAACATTCATCTCTTCTGGAATTTCTGGTTCAGAGATATCTGTTATTGAATTTCCCTCTTCATCTGTAACATCAAACCAAAACCAATTTCTTTCAGGAATACCTAGTGATTTTCTTAATGCAGTTTTTTGAGATTCACTTTGCCCATAAGCATTTTTTAGTGCCTCAATCCTGCTCTGAAAAATATGCTTTTTTGAATCTTTAAATTTTAAATTATAACAAGGTTCATTAGATGCAGGATTTGAACTACAACTTACAATCTCTTTATTACTGCAAATAGCTTTATCTTGTTCAAACTCTCCTGAACTGTATATAAAGTATTTTTCATTTTTTCCAGGAACTTCTTTTATTATCAATTCATTTTTAGTTTTATCATATTTTGATTCTATGAAATTCCCTTGTTCATCTTTTACAATAATATTATTTTGAATTTGATTTGTAATTATTTTTAAACAACCAGAAGGATAATTATCTCCATTATAGCTCTCATCAATACTCAGCGAATATCTTTTAACATCAGCAGAGATATTTTTGATTAAATTTGTTTTTAAGCTTTCAATAGAATATTGTTTATTTCCTACGGGTTTTGTTATTACAGGCTCAACAGCAGCATAAATTAAAACTAAGAAACCAATAAATATTGCAAACGATATCATTACTTCAACATGCGAAGAGCCCTTGTTTTTTTTCATTTTATAATAATTCTGCAACCACGCTTGATAACGCAGAAACTAAAAATGCTGTTATCATTAATGCAAAAGAATGTTTTATTCCTGCTTTAATATTTCCTTCTGACAACAAGCCAATTGCCAACCCGCTAAAAAATCCCTGAATCAGTAGCAAATACAAAAATGCTTGTGAGAAGTCCATGTGTCCACCTCCTCCAGCGCCAATATTTGTCATACCAATTACATCAATATTTGCTATTCCTTCTATCATAGGTAATATCTTGAACTGCATTACAATTATAATTATCATAAAAATAAAAAAGATAATATAACCTTGGATAACAAGCGAAGAAATCGCTGCTTTTCTTTCTTTTTTTAATTTATCAGACATATTTACTGCTGCTGCAACAGATTCTAATATTTCACCAATATCTCCGCCCGCTTTTTCTGCTTGTCCAATTAAAGTCAATGCTCTTGAAATTGTCGCATTATTGACATCTTTAGAAAATGTTTGTAATGCTGTTCCAAGAGGAATTCCAAGAGAAATTTGATTTGCCAATTTTCTAACATGCTTGCTTAGGATACCATAAGGCTTATTTTTCATATTGACGATGCTCTTGCTCACCGGTGTTCCACTTTTTACACTTTCAACAAGATCACGCGTAAATTCTAAAAACATTTGTTCTTTTTCAGCAGCTATTTTATTCTCAATAATTGTTAAGGCAATATACGGAGAAACACCAATTATTATACCGATTCCTATAATGATATAAAATTTTGTATCCCCATAAAATAAAAATGATGTAAATATAATTGCCAATCCAAGTGCAATTCCAATCCATCGTATAATTTTCAAATTCATTTTAACTTTCTGGTTGTTTTAAATATATAAATGTAAGGAAGAGGACATTAACTATTGTAACACCTCCAACTATCATGAATGTTAACATTTGTCCGCTTAGGCCAGTCCATAACCCACTTATTTGTATCATCATTAATAAAAGCATTAAAATCATCGGCGCTGCTATAACGACACTGATATAAATATCCATAAATGTTTCAGCCATCCGAGTGTATTTTTCTCTTTCAAGACGATATTCAAATAAAAGACCTTGTGCTTTTTTTTCAAAGTATTTCTTTAAATCCCCCCCAGATGTTATCGTTGTTGCAATTCCATTTAGCAATTCTGCCAATTTATAACTTGAAGTATTAAGAGCACTTTTTCTTAATGCCCCAACAAGATTATATCCATAAACATTAATTTCATTGATTATTTTTCTAAATTCTTTTGAAGTATAGGGATATTCATTTGTTGCAATGATTATTTCAAACATCTTGCTAGGTTCAACCATGGAATTAGCAATAGCAGACAAATGTATTGCAACAAACGGCAGCTCCTGATTAATCTTATCCTTAATATAATTTTTTTCCATAGACGGATAAAAATAAACTATTAAGAATGTTGCAATCGGAGCAATAAATATTATCCAACAAAGATTCATAAATCTTTGAAACATATCTCCAGTATACGGCACAATAAAAGGAAGGTGGATTGTTACCTTAAAAAACATTAAAAATAAGACTATAAAACAAGCTAAAATTCCAGATAACAATGATAAAAGGAATGCCATAGAGATGTAACTTACAGGAAGATAAGATAAATTTGCACGAATTAAATCTTTTCTTAATGAATTAAACATACTTGTTTTATAAAGAGAAAGAGAAATTTTAGAGAATAGCTTATTTGCTAATTTAACATAAAATTTTGGTTTTCTTGTCTTTTCTTCTGTAACTTTCTTTTTTCTTCTTTTTTTTCTTAATCTTTTTAAGACTTCTTTCTCAAGCCTTGACATTTCTTTGCTTTCTTTTTTCTTTTCTGCTTCCTTAATAATTCTATTTGCTTCTTCTAATGGATTATGTTCTATCTTCCTCTTTTTTATCATTTTTATTACTCTTAAGAATTAAATTATATTATTAAACCTTTCTTTATTGTATTCCAAATCTTTTCAAAACTTCTTGTGGTTTTTTATAGTATTCATTTATCATATCTTGAACCTGTTTGAACCCGAAAATTTTATGTGCATACAATTGATAAATTAACTGAACTCTCTTTCTAAATTCCATTTCTACCTCTTCCATACTAAAACCATATCGTTTTGAAATCTTTTCAAATATCTTATTGCTTCCCTTAAAATAAAATCTGTCATCTTTCGGATTCCAGATAAATGGAGTATTTGTTATTGCAGTTCCTTCAGGACTTATATTTACTATCTCTGTAACCTCCTTTAACTTCCTTGTTTCTTGTTTATTTACCATTGCATGGGTCATTATGCAAACACAATCTAAAACATTTAACAGCGTCGGAGAAAGTTCTATTGGGGGTGTCTCTAACCTTTTTATAACAGTATCAACAGATTCTGCATGAATTGTGCTTAAAGAAGAATGTCCTGATGCCATACCCTGAAATAAAACATAAGCTTCCTTACCCCTTACTTCTCCTACAATAACATAATCTGGATTTTGTCTGAATGAACTTCTTAATAAAGTAAATAAATTTATCTCTCCCAATCTTCCCAAACCAATAGCATTTCTTGCAACACTTGGAAGCCAGTTCTCTCTTGAAAGATTTAATTCCCTTGTATCTTCAATTGAAACAACTCTTGCTTCAGGAGGAATAAAAAAAGCCAACGCATTTAATAAAGTGGTCTTTCCAGATGCGGTCCCACCGATTATTAATATATTCATTTTATATTGGACAAGCATCCATAAATATGCTAACATTTCCGGACTTAATGTTCTAAAACCAATAAGTTGTAAGGGGGTCCACGGCGTTTTTGTAAACTTTCTTATTGTAAAAGTTGGGCCACGACTTGTTATATCTTTTGTATATGTTGCATTAACTCTGCTTCCATCCTTCAAACTTCCGTCAAGGATGGGACTTGCATAAGAAATATATTTTCCTGCTCTCTGCGCAAGTTTTTCTACAAAACTCGCAAGATAATCAACATCTTTAAATATTATATTTGTTTTCATATTTCTATAAATTCTATGGACAATATATATTGGAGTGTTTAAACCATTGCATTCAATATCTTCAATAAAATAATCTCTAAATAAAGGCTCTACTTCATTAAAACCAACAAAATCTCTGGCAAGATAATAAAAAATCTTTTGATAAGTCTCATATGAAATATTTATTCCTAACTCTGTAATAAGAATTTTAGCTGTTCTATCAATATAATCTATTAATGCTTTATTATTTTTTTCAACAATAATATCAAAATTTATCATATCTCTCATAGCATCTCTTATTTGCTCATAATAAACTTTTTCTTTTTCATCCATTAAAGGCTCCTCTACAGTATAAACTACTTCAGAAATTTTTGGGTCCCAGTGAATATGCGCAAAAGCAAATGGAGAAATTAAACTATATCTTATATCAATTTTTGTCTTGTCTGTTATTTTTTTTAGCGGGGGGATTTTTGGAGAAAAGTCAATTTCAACTTGAGGATATGCTTCTACCCCTTTTTTCACCTTTTTTTTTAATATCATATTCTATAATGTTTATTCAAATTTTTAAACCTAACTAATTTTTTTAATTTCAATTTGTGAATTTCCAATATTTTCTATGGATAATTTGTATTTTGAAGCCGACTTTGTCAATACTAATGGAGATTCTTCTGTCACTAAATTGTAATCATAATCCATTGTCAATGTTATTCTGTTTAATTTTCCTGTTTTTTCAGTATGAACTGTAATTGCACCAAGTGGAATATCTTTACCAGGCTCACTATATGTGCTTTTGCTTTCTTCCATTGTGAAAATTATTTTATCCCCCCCCTCATCTATTTTTAGCTCACCTTTTTTTATTTCAATACTAATTACTCTCTTATTCCCAACACCCCCTTCTATTGCCGAGGATATTTGTGCATTAATTTCTTCCATCATTTCAATAGTTCGCTCAATTGCTAATTTATCCTGCATCTCTTCTATTTTGGGTTTAGCAATTCCAAGCACAGTTCCAATCATTATTAATGCAATTAATACATAAATTACAGTTTCTACCCAAATCTGACCTCTATTTTTCATTTTACCTCTTTTTCTAAAAATATAAGCAAAATTAGATTTAAATAATTATTTATTCGCAGTCAGGAATATTACTAATTGAATCAACGACATCACACTGCTCTCCATCAATTACAGGAGCAACCTCTATTAATTCTGGTTTTGATATAATTTCACCATTATTGTCAAGAGTATAAACTTCCCCTGAATTTGCTTGTTGGGTTTCTTCAAATTTTTTTGTTTTGCCATCCATTGAAACAAAAATAATTAGCTTATCTGTTTCAATGTCTTTTACTTTTATTGAAACCTTAAGAGTATTCGGAGAACTTGCCCCCCCCTCCTGATAACAGGTATGCACTTTGTCAATTTCTATTTTTCCAAGGATGTCTGGCCCACACGCATTAATACGGTTTGTAGTATTTTTAATCATTGGCAAAACCACTTTCCATACAATTGCAGTCGCTACTAATACAAACATCAAAATAACTAACACTGAGATAATTGTTGATACTCCTTTTTTATTTTTTTTATTATTCATTTATAATCACCTCCACACCATATCTTTCATCACAAGTAAAATCTTTTTCACCTGATTCGCTTGTGCCACGTAAAACCGGAATTAGAATTACTTTATCATAGCCCCCTAAATTAATATCAAAACTTTTTGTTCTGCCTTGTTTTACTAATGTTAAGGAAGTAACCTCATTACTTAAATCTATTGTATTATACTCCCCATTACTATCTATCTGTTTTATCATAAAATTTTGAATTGGAGCACTTCCCTCATTTGAAATTTGAAGAGTATTAGAAAAATATTCTGCTTTAAATGCAACATCTTCGCAAACAAGTTCTATGTTTTTCTCTCCAAACCCCAAATCTTTTGTTATTGCTTCTCTTGTAAAACCCTTGAGCCATAAAAAAATAATTATTGCAATTACTAATATCATTGCAATTAATAACACTGTTGCAATAATCGGCGACAACCCTCTTTTATTTTTTTTCATTTTATTTTAAATGAATTTCTATTTAAATATTTTTCATTCTTTTAATTTTATCACACAATTCGCACTTGAAATATCTTTTTTTATGATTGATTCACTACATATAACATTAACATCCTTGCCTTTTTCATTTTGTTGAATTCTTATCGGTGTTACTTCAATTGAAGTAATTTGATATTGATTTCCATTATCATTAGGCCAATCGAATACAATATCCAAAGCCTCATCATCAGGCTCTAATCCATTTTCCATTTTAAAATAATATTCTCCAAGGTCCTTAACCCCTTTATCGATATTGGCCCCATCTTGTTCTATTTGAACATTTCCTTTAAGAATAAACCCATTTACACTAAATAGGCCATTATTTTTTATTTCTTTAATTGTTAATTTATTTTCATTTAGATTACAAGTTACTTCTCCTATTATTAATGAAACTTCTTGAGGACATTCTAATTTTTCTGTAGGCACATATGTTCTTAACCATTGATAAACAATAAACCACATAACTATCATTGCAGATATTAAAAGAACATACCCAATCATAATACTTATCCCTCTTTTATCCCTCTTTTTCATATTAACATAAGTTTTTTTACATTTATTAAATTATCCATATATAACAAACTGCCTCTCATTTGATTCAAGAATCACAACAGCATATGAATTTTCGTCAAGATTAAAATTATATTTTGCCAACAAAGGTGGTTTTGATGTTAATTCTTGAATATTCCACCCTCCCCCTATATTAGAATACTTATAATATTTTTCCTCATGATACTTTTTATTAATGATTATATAAATCTCTTCTACACTTTGATAAACACTTACTAATTCTCCTAAGCGTTTTTCAAGGTAAGATAATGGTGTATCACCAATGACTATATTCAAAACCTTATCTTTATCAAAATTAGTTTCAATAAATAATTCATACATTTTTGATTTGTCAATGCCCTCTTTTCTTGCATTATTTGAAACTGTTGCAAATCCCATAATAATCGCAATAATAACCATTGCAGCCATCAAATAAAATTGTCCCTTTTTGTTCTTCTTTTTCATAAAATAAACAAGAAAGAGTGTTTAATAAATTTATCTGGCGATATCTTAGAAATAATCACTAATTTTTAATTTAAATTCCATCCAACAAATCCAGAATAATAACAAAATACCGTCGAGGGTAGGAAAGATTAGCTCTCTCCATTCCTCTGGAAATAAATTTATGAGATTAAACCCAACAGAATATTCTATAAACGGATAAAACGGATTTATCATGCCTGATAGACTAAAATCAAGAACTAAATGCAACAAACTCATTGCAGATAGAATAAAAAATGTTGTTGGCAATGTGATATGTCTTTTCACAAATTCACTATGTTTAATTTCAAATTTCCAAAGAAATATCCCAATTAAAAAAAGTATTATAGGAATAAACAGCGTATGTAAAAAAGTTCTGTGAATCTGTTCAATACCAAAACCAAAAAAATAAACAATATAATACAACGCAATATCTAAATCAGGAACAATCCCCCCTATTGCTGCAATTAAAATATAATATCTTGGAAATTTTTTATTATTCTTGATAATGTATTCTCTAAAAAGTTCTATTAGAATTATTGCTATTAAGATATGTGTTGTTGCAAAGGGCATTCTTACAAAACGATAATGTTATTTAATAAATTTTTTATAAAAAAAGAAAAAAGAAAAAGGAATTTTTATGGATTTATTCGCAGGAAATATCTATTTAACACACCTTCCGTTCTTCCAGACTCCATCAGGCTCAAACTTTCCATCGCTTGTATCAGAATCGCATACATCTCCTTCTGAACACATATACTCTCCACTAGAACGATATTTTCT